>NZ_JBEPAK010000142.1:0-18368 GCF_040298565.1 Kitasatospora sp. NPDC001539
GACTCGGTGAGCGCGCCGCCCGCGCCCGCGCCCTCGGCCGCGCCGTCCGCCGGTGGCTCCGGGTACGGACCGGCACCGGAGGCGCCTCCGGCCGTCCGGCACGCCATGGCGGCCGGCGGGTTCGGCACGGCCGGGTACGGCGGCGGCTACCACGCGGTCGGGCCGGTCGGTCCCGTCGGCGCGGTGGGGTCGGTCGGGCCGGTCGGTGCCGTCGGTCCGGTCGGCCCCGGGCCGCTCGCGGCCGGCGGCGGACCGTCCCCCGTGCACGCGGCGGCGCCCTTCGGCAGCGGCGTCGGCGCGGGGGCGGCACCCGGGGGCACCGAGTCCAGGCCGGGCGCGCCCCGCACCCCGCTGGGCGCCGCGCCGCCGCCCCCGGCCGGCACGCCCGGTCCGGGCGCCGCGCCGCCGCCCCCGGCCGAGCCGCCGGCCGTCGGCACCGCCCCGGTCCTCGCCCGGCCCGAACCGCACCACGCCGAAGGCCGCCGCCGGGACACCACCGCACCGCTCGCCGATCCCACCCTCGCCTGGGGCGCCGTGCCGGTCGCCACCGCCCACGCGATGGCCCTCCAACTCGCCCTGCGGGGCCGGGGCCGGCCGGACCCGTTCGCCGACGGGCGGGAACCCCGGGTGCGCACCATCGCGGACAGCCGCCCCCACGGCCTGCCGGGCGGGCTCGGGCCCGTCGACCCCGAGCACCAGGCCGAACTCGAACGCCGGATCCCGCGCGACGAGGACGGGCTGCCCGCCCGCCACCCCGACCCGGCCGTCGGCGGCTGGGACGAGGCCGTCAACGCCGGCGGCCACCGCGAACCCGGCCGGGCCAACAACAGCCTGGAGATCGCCCTCTCCGCCGTCGACACCTACACCGGCCGCCCGACCTGCGCGGCCCCGCGCATCCCCACCGAGGGCGACGCGGGCGAACGCGGCGGCCGGGACCGCGCCGAACGCGAGCTCGGCGCCCGCTTCCGCGACCTCGGCGACGGCGGCCAGGCCTTCGCCCGTCTCGCCGACGAACTCCGCCGCGCCGGCCACGGTGCCCAGGCCGTCCTCCTCACCCTCGACGCCCACGGCCGCCCGCACGCCTGGAACGCCGTCAACCACCGGGACACCGTCACCTACCTCGACCACCAGCTCGCCCGCCGCGGTCCCGCGCCCCTCCACCCCGCCACCCGGGGCCTCTGGGCCATCGCCCTGACCCCCGAAGGCCGCCCCCTCGACCTGGCCACCACCTGAAACGGCCTCGCCGTGCCGGACGGCGGCGGCTCGCGGCCGGGCCGCATCGCGCCGTGCACGCATCGCGGCCGGGCGCGCACCGGGGCCGCCGCGCACCGGGGTCGGCGCGCGCACCGGGGCCGCCGAGCCCGGGCGCTCCCCGGAGGCCCTCGGGCTGCACCCGCGGCGGTGGCCGGCCGCGGGCGGCGGGGCTGGATGATGGTGGTTCGGTTCGACGACGGGGGTGGACGGATGATCTCGCGGGCGCAGGCGGTGGAGGCGGGGCACCGGTGGATCAACGGGGACCTGCCGCAGCGGGCCGGGGCGGCGCGGCGGGTCTGCGCGCACGAGTTCGAGCTCGGGTGGGTGGTGTGGGCGGAGCCGGCGCGGGTGGAGGTGGACCCGCGCACGGGTGAGCGGCGGGCACCGGAGGAGGTGGGGGCCGCGTGCGCGGTGGTGGACCGGCAGAGCGGCCGGTTCACCGTCTGGCCGTCGGTGCCGGTGGACCACGTGGTGCTCCTGTACCGGGACTTCGTCGGCGCGGGCGGGTACGACCCGACCCTGCCCCCGGCGACCGGCCGGGGCGCCCGGGCGGAGCTGACGTACCGGGACGCCTCCGGTGAGGTCCGCTCGCTGGCGTTGCGGTCCGCCGCCGGACTGCCGCACCCGGCGCTGCGCGGCTGGTGGTGGCTGCGCGAACAGGGCGTGGCGGCCCGGGACGTGCTGGCCGTCCGGACCGACCTGCGGCTGAGCGCGCTGCCCGGCGGCTACGCCGCGTACGCGCTGGCCGCGGAACTCCCGCACCTGCGGCCGGAGTTCGACCTTCCGTACGGCCCCCGGTTCGACCACCGGGCCGCCGCCGTACGGGAGTTGCCCGCGCCGCCGGACGGGCCGGCCCGCAACCGGGTGCCGTTCCCGCGCGCGCTGCCGCCACTGCCCCCGGAGCCCGACCGCGAACTGGCGCGGCGGCTCGCCGAACGGTTCGGCCCGGCGGGCGTGCGCCGCTTCGACCCGGCGGACGTGGCGCGCGCCGAGCTGCCCGGGGAGGCGGCCGCACTCCTGCTGGCGGTGGGCGTGCCGGTGGCCGTCGAGGGCTTCTTCGCACTGCACCACCCCGGGGCGGAGGCGATCGCGGACGGCTCCCGGCCGGGCACCGTCCTCCCGCCCGCGGCCGCGCACCTGGCCGCGCTCGGCCGGGGCCGCCGGGTGGCCGAGCGGGAACGCCTCGCGCTCGCGGGGCAGTCGGTGCTGGGCACGGACGGCTGGGCGCTCATCACCCTCGACGGCGAGCGGGGCACCGTCCGGGCGGTCGACCCCGACCACGCGACCGCCCGGCACTGCAACGCCGACCTGCGCTCCTTCGTCCGCTGCCTGGAACTGTTCGCCGGCTGGTGGCCGGCGCTGCGCGGGCTCGGCCCGGCTGCCGCGGGCGAGGCGGTGGACTCCCTCCAGCGGGCCCTGGCGGAAGTGGACGCCACGGTGTTCGAGGACCCGGAGAACTGGTGGGCCGTCGTGGTGGAGCAGCTCTGGGACGGTCTGCTCTGACCGCGCCGTCCTGCCCTGACCACTGCGACCGCCGCGGCTGCTGCGACCACCGCGACCACCGCGACCGCACCGTGCGCTGACCTTCCCCGGCCTGACGGATCAGCGCCGGAACGGTCGGAAACGACCCGGACCAGCACGAATACCGCCACACCCGATCTCCGCCCGGCCCGGATCGCGTAGCGTGGAGGGCTATGCGACTCGGTGTGCTCGACGTAGGTTCCAACACGGTCCACTTCCTCGTGGTGGACGCCCATCCGGGCGCCGCTCCGCTGCCCGCGTACTCCCACAAGGCCGAACTGCGCCTGGCCGAACTGCTCGACGAGTCCGGCGCGATAGGCGAGGCCGGCGTCGAGCGGCTGATCGGTCACATCGCCTCCTCGCTGCGGGTCGCCGAGGACAAGGGCGTCGTCGACATCCTGCCCTTCGCCACCTCCGCCGTCCGGGAGGCCGCCAACGGCGAGCAGGTGCTGCGCCGGGTCGCCGACGAGACCGGGATCGAGCTGCGGGTGCTGTCCGGGCAGGACGAGGCCCGGCTCACCTTCCTCGCCGTCCGCCGCTGGTTCGGCTGGTCCTCGGGCCGACTGCTCAACCTGGACATCGGCGGCGGCTCGCTGGAGATCGCCTGCGGTCTGGACGAGCAGCCGGACGTCGCCTGTTCGCTGCCGCTGGGCGCGGGCCGGCTGACCGCCGGGTGGCTGCCCGGCGACGTCGCCGATCCGGACGGCCTGCGCGAGTTGAGACGCCACATCCGGGCCGAGATCGCCACGGTGGTCGGCGAGATCTCCCGGCTCGGGAAGCCGCAGCACGCCGTGGCCACCTCCAAGACCTTCAAGCAGCTGGCCCGGATGACCGGCGCCGCCCCCGCCGACGCCGGCCCCTACGCCGACCGCCGGCTCACCCGCAGCGGGCTGTCCGCCTGGCTGCCCCGGCTGTCGACGATGACCGTCGCCGAACGCGCGCAGATCCCCGGCGTCTCCGAGGGCCGGGCCAAGCAGCTGCTGGCCGGGGCGCTGGTCGCGGACGCCGCGATGGACCTGTTCGGCCTGGAGGAGCTGGACGTCTGCCCGTGGGCGCTGCGCGAGGGCATCATCCTGCGCCAGCTCGACGCCATGGACAGCCCCGCCGACCGCCGCCCCGTCCTCACCACCTGAGCCGCCCGGCGACGTGCCGCCGGTCACTGCGCCGGGCATCCGGTCCCGTTCGGCGCGAGCTCCGCTTACGCTGTCTCCCGTGGTGCAACCAGCGGACGAGGACGGGACGCGGGAGGGCCGCGCGTCCGGGGACGGGCAGTCGCGGCCGGACGACCCGCGCCGCCGACTCGGCAAGGCGGTCAAGGGCGCCACCGCGGCCAAGGCCGCCAAGGCCGTGCAGGCGGCCCAGCGCACCGCCAGGAAGGCCGCCGCCACGACCGCCGAGAAGGCCGCTGCGAAGGCCGCCGTGAAGGCTGCGGCGCGGACCGGGAAGCCCACCGCGAGGACCGGGAAGACCACCGGGACCCGAGCCGCCGACACCCGGACCGCGGACGCGCAGCCTGCCGAGACCCAGACCGCCGAGGCCCAGGCCGCCGAGGCCCGGACCGCCGAGGCCCGGACCGCCCGGCAGCCGGCCGGGCAGCGGAGCATCGGCAAGCGCACCGCCGGGCGGCGGGCCGGAACGGCGGCGGAACCGCCCCGGGAGACCCGCACCGCCCGGGCCGCCGGCGCCGCCAAGGCCGCCGTCCAGTCCGTGCGCTCGGTCAAGGCCGCCAAGCGCGACGCCGCCCGCCCGCCGCTGCTGCGCACCACCGACCGGCTGGTGCTGCCCCGGCACCCGGCCCTGCACATCCCCGACACCAAGGTGGTCCTGTCCACCGCCTCGGTGTACCCGGCCAGCACCGCCGTCGCCTTCGAACTGGCCGCCAAGCTCGGCTACGACGGGATCGAGGTGATGGTCTGGAACGACCCGGTCAGCCAGGACGTCGACGCCCTGCGCCGGCTCTCCGACGTCCACCAGATGCCGATCCTGGCCGTGCACGCGCCCTGCCTGCTGATCACCCAGCGGGTGTGGACCACCGACCCGTGGACCAAGCTGGTCCGTGCCCGGGCGGCGGCCGAGAAGCTCGGCGCGAGCGCCGTGGTCGTCCACCCGCCGTTCCGCTGGCAGCGCCAGTACGCCCGCGAGTTCGTCGAGGGCATCAACCGGATGGCGGGCGAGACCGACGTCCGCTTCGCCGTCGAGAACATGTACCCGTGGCGCTACCGCGACCGCGAGGTCCTCGCGTACGCCCCCGGCTGGGACGTCACCGACGAGGAGTACCGGCACTTCACCATCGACCTCTCGCACGTCGCCACCTCCCGGATCGACGCCTTCGCCATGGTCGAGCGGATGGGCGATCGGCTCGCCCACGTCCACCTGGCCGACGGCAGCGGCTCCGGCAAGGACGAGCACCTGATCCCCGGCCGGGGCAAGCAGCCCTGCGCCGAGCTGCTGGAGCACCTGGCCCGCACCGGGTTCGACGGCCACGTGGTGCTCGAGGTCAACACCCGCCGCGCCGCCTCCCCCGCCGAACGCGAGGCCGACCTCGCCGAGGCCCTCGCCTTCACCCGCTTGCACCTGGCCACCCCCTCGCGCGTACGCTGAGCCGCGGTCCGCGCCGGGGCCGTCAACTACCCCACGGAGGTGGAGCAGTGACGAAGGGTCGGCTGTTCATCGAGCTCGACAACTTCCGGGAGCTGGCCGAGAGCTTCGGTGCGGTGGCCCCCGAGTACGACCGGGCCCGCCCCGGCTACCCGGACGAGCTGTTCGACGAGCTGGAGCGGCTCTGGGGCCGCAGCCTCCGGGGGGCCAGGGTGCTGGACGTCGGCGCCGGCACCGGCATCGCGACCCGGCTGCTGGCCGCCCGCGGCGCGGACGTGATCGCCGTCGAGCCCTACGCCGGGATGGCCGCCCAGCTGCTGGCCGCCTCGCCGCAGCTCCCGCTGGTCCGCGGCAACGGCGACGACCTGCCCTTCCACGACGCCTCCGCCGACCTGATCAGCTACGCCCAGGCCTTCCACTGGACCCGCCCCGAGCGCTCCGTCCCCGAGGCGATCCGGGTGCTGCGGCCCGGCGGCGCGCTCGCCACCTGGTGGAACGTCCACGACGAGACCGTGCCCTGGGTCCGCGCCCGGGTGGAGCGGCTGTCCGCGGCGCTGCCCGGCCGCTACCACGGCTACGGCCGGATCACCGAGCACACCGGCCACTTCGCCCCGGCCGGGCTGGCCGTCGGGCACGCCCGGCTGCGCTGGGAGCGGCGGGTCACCGTGGACCACGTGCTCACCGACCTCACCTCCCGCTCCTTCATGGCCTCGCTCAGCCCCGAGGAGCGCGCCCCCGTCCTGGCCGCCGAGCGGGCCGCCCTGACCGCCGACTTCCCGGACGGGCTGGTGGACGAGCCCTTCCTGCTGGACCTCACCGTGGCCGTCAAGACCGGCTGAACCGCGCCCGGCGGGGGCGGGCGGACCGCGGCCGTCACCACGGCCGAGGCCGGCGGGACCGGTCCTGGCGGCCCGGCGGACCGCGGCCGTCACCGCCGCCCGGCCCGGCCGACCGGCGGCTGTCCACGGGTCGGCCCCGCTGCCCGCATCCCGGACGCACTGTCCGCCGGCCGGACGGCGGGCGTAGGCTCGGAAGCCACCAGCGGCCCCCGCACCCTCACCTCCCGCGGGGCGCCGTCGAGAGCCCCGAAGGAGTGGAGCACAGTGCCCGAGCTGAGGTCCCGTACGGTCACCCACGGTCGCAACATGGCAGGCGCCCGGGCGCTTCTCCGGGCGGCCGGCGTAGCCCGCGAGGACTTCGGCAAGCCGATCATCGCGGTCGCCAACTCCTTCACCGAGTTCGTCCCCGGCCACACCCACCTGCAGCCGGTCGGCCGGATCGTCTCCGAGGCGATCAAGCAGGCGGGCGGCATCCCGCGCGAGTTCAACACCATCGCCGTGGACGACGGCATCGCCATGGGCCACGGCGGCATGCTCTACTCGCTGCCCTCGCGCGACCTGATCGCCGACTCGGTCGAGTACATGGTCAACGCCCACTGCGCCGACGCCCTGATCTGCATCTCCAACTGCGACAAGATCACCCCGGGCATGCTGATGGCCGCCCTGCGCCTGAACATCCCGACCGTGTTCGTCTCCGGCGGGCCGATGGAGGCCGGCAAGGCCACCCTGGTCGACGGCACCGTGCGCAAGCTCGACCTGGTCGACGCGATCTCGCAGGCGGTCAACGAGAACGTCTCCGACGAGGACATCGCGATCATCGAGGAGAACGCCTGCCCCACCTGCGGCTCGTGTTCCGGCATGTTCACCGCCAACTCGATGAACTGCCTCACCGAGGCGATCGGCCTCTCGCTGCCCGGCAACGGCTCGGTGCTCGCCACCCACACCGCCCGCCGCGCCCTGTACGAGAAGGCCGGCCGGACCGTCGTCGAGATCGCCGGCCGCTACTACGGCGGCGACGACGCCTCGGTGCTGCCCCGCGCGATCGCCACCCGCGCCGCCTTCGAGAACGCCATGGCGCTGGACATCGCCATGGGCGGCTCGACCAACACCATCCTCCACCTGCTCGCCGCCGCCCAGGAGGCCGAGCTGGACTTCGACATGCGGGCCATCGACGCGATCTCCCGCAAGGTGCCCTGCCTGTCCAAGGTCGCGCCCAACGGCTCGTACTACATGGAGGACGTGCACCGGGCCGGCGGCATCCCGGCGATCCTCGGCGAGCTGTACCGGGCCGGACTGCTCAACGAGGACGTCCACACCGTGCACTCCGACTCGCTCGCCGAGTGGCTCAAGACCTGGGACGTCCGCGGCGGCTCGCCGTCCGCCGAGGCCGTCGAGCTGTGGCACGCCGCCCCCGGCTGCGTCCGCTCCGCCGAGGCCTTCTCCCAGTCCGAGCGCTGGGAGTCGCTGGACACCGACGCCGCCAAGGGCTGCATCCGCAGCGCCGAACACGCCTACTCCGTCGAGGGCGGCCTGGCCGTGCTGTACGGCAACCTCGCCGAGGACGGCTGCATCGTGAAGACCGCCGGTGTGGACGAGTCGATCTGGACCTTCAGCGGCCCGGCCGTCGTGGTCGAGTCCCAGGAGGACGCGGTCGAGGCGATCCTCGCCAAGCGGGTCAAGGAGGGCGACGTCGTCGTCATCCGCTACGAGGGCCCCAAGGGCGGCCCGGGCATGCAGGAGATGCTCTACCCGACCTCCTTCCTGAAGGGCCGCGGCCTGGGCAAGGCCTGCGCGCTGGTCACCGACGGCCGGTTCTCCGGCGGCACCTCGGGCCTGTCGATCGGCCACGCCTCCCCCGAAGCGGCCTCCGGCGGCACCATCGCGCTGGTCGAGGACGGCGACACCATCGCCATCGACATCCCCGGCCGCAGCATCTCGCTCCAGGTGCCGGACGAGGTCCTGGCCGAGCGCCGCCGCGCCCTGGAGGCCGCGGGCGGCTACCGGCCGAAGAACCGCGAACGCCAGGTCAGCCAGGCGCTGCGCGCCTACGCGGCGATGGCCACCTCGGCGGACAAGGGCGCCGTCCGGGACGTGACCAAGCTCGGCTGATCCCGCCGGGCACCCCGGAGGAGCCGCCCCGCGCCGGGCGGCTCCTCCGTGCCGTGCGCTGACCGGGCTCCTCCGTGCCGTGCGCAGGCACGCTGACGAGCCGAGGCCGGTGACGGCGGAGACCGGTGACGGCGGGGACCGGGTGATAATCGAGGACGTGAGCGAGCAGCCCCCCACCCCCCTCCCCAAGCCCGCCGGCGCCCCCGAGCCGGAGCCGATCCGCTGGTTCGGCACCAGCTGGCTCGACCGGGACGGCGGCTACTGGCTGCGCCGGGTCGGCGTCTCGGCCGGCGCCCTGGTCGCGACCGTCGCCGCCGTGCTGGTGCTGCGCTTCGGTGTCGAGGGCGTCGCGCTCTCCGACAGCGGCGGCTTCGTCAACGGCCTGCTGACCGCCGCGATCGCGGTCTGCTCGATGATGGCCGTGCGGCGCACCTGGAAGGTGCTCACCGAGGGCAGGGACCAGCTGACCGGCTGGATGGCCGAGGACAAGTCGCTCGGCGCGGTCTGGCTGATCGGCGGGGCGGGCAGCCTGGCCGCCTACTTCGCCCGCAGCCTGGTCGAGGCGCCCGGTGAGGGCGTCAAGCGGGCCGCCTACCAGCGGGCCGTCGAGCAGTACGGGAAGCGCCAGGCGGGCCGCAGCGGCCGGCCCGACGCCAAGGCGCCGGGCCGGGGCAAGCGCAAGCGCTGACCCGGGGCCGTCCTCAAGCCCCCGCCCGCCCTTCGAGCGGACGAAGGGGTGTGAAGTCGGGCCCTAGTAGCGGCTGACCGATCCGCACTCGCCGGGCTCGGTGGACAGGTCCTTGCTGCGGTCGTACGGATCGGTCTTCGGGCCGGTCGGCCGGGCGTCCGGACCGTCCGGCGAGGCGGTGGCGAACTGGTCGAACTGCGGGTGGTAGAAGCCGTCGTAGATGCCGCACGCCGAGTTCCCGGCGTCCGAGCTGCTGCCCTCGGCGAACACCAGCTTCTTCGGGTCGAGCCGGTAGCGGCCCGGGTCGTAGAAGCGGAAGTTCTCCACCCGGCGCACGATCGTGCGGGTGGTCCAGGTGTCCCCGGACACGTCGTCCACCGGTACCACCAGACCCACCGGCTTGGCCGTGCCGGCGCCCCGGGGCGGGGCCGGGTCCGTGGGCCTCGGCGTGCCCGCCGACGGTGCGGGGGACGCGGCCCGCTTGCCGGCCTCCGGGCCGGGGCGCAGCGCGTACACGAAGCTGAAGTCGGTGTGGACCAGGACGCCCTTGTCGCCGTCGCCCTCGAAGCTGATCCGGCCCTGCGCCTTGACCACGTCGCCCACCGGGATCGCCTCGCGCGGGTCGAAGCGGCTGAACCAGCTGGTCGCGTCGGCCTCCTTGGACGGGTTCGCCAGGGCGGCGGTCACGCGGTCCCGCTCCTCGCGCTCCAGCAGGGCGAGCGCCGAGTCCGGCCGGCCGCCGGCGAGCACCTTCGGGTCCAGGTTGGCGGCGGTCAGGTAGTCCTTGACCAGCCGCAGCTGGGCGGCGACCTCCTCGGCGGAGAAGACGCCGGTGTCCTTGGCCTCGGGGAGCACGAAGGCCTCCGCGCCGTTCGGCCAGCCTTCGGCGGGGGAGCCGGCCCACGGGTGGGCCACGGTCGGCTGCTGCTCGTCGGTCTTCGGCGGCGCGGTGGTCGGCTTGGCCGTCTCCGGGGCGACGGTCGGCACGGGGGTGGGTGCGGCGGAGGAGCCGGTCCCGCCGACGTGGTCGGCGTACCAGCTGCGCAGCCCGTCGATGTTCAGCGCCGCGAGCAGCACCGCGACGGTCAGCACGGCGAACAGCGGGGTGCGCCAGTCCCGCCGGCGCCTGGGGGGACGCGGGTTGCCCCACGGGTCGACCACCTGGAGCCGGGCCCTGCGCCCGAAGCGCCGCCTGGCCTTCCCCGGGCCGTCGTTGACGGAGCGGCGGCCGCCCGGGTCGACCGGCGGGGTGTGCTTCCAACGGGCGGTCAGCATCCGGGTGCGTCCGGACGGCTCCTTCACGGGGGCGGAGTTCACGAAGCCCTCGTCCAGGACGAGGTCGGCGAACGGGTCCTTCCCGCCGGCCCCGGACGGGTCGGACCCGCCCGGCTCGCGGCCCTCGGAGGGGCGCGGTTCCGGATCTTCGACTATCGGCATCGCGCCAGTATGCCGACGGGGTGTGACGATGCGTCGATCGGGGGCGCGCCGCGTGCTGGACCGGTGTGCGGAGCGGGTGCCTTCGGCAGCCTTTGTCCGGAATGGACCGCTCCGGATCCACCGGACCGTGCGTTCAGCCGGTGCCGCGGGCCTGCTTCACACCGTGGGCCACCCCGGCGATCGCCATCAGCACGCCGACCGGGATGAGCGAGACGAAGAACGCGCCGAACAGTCCGGAGTCGCCGAGGAGCATCTGCGCCAGGACGTTCAGCACCAGCAGTCCGCCGGCCGCCGGGAGCGCCGACTGCCACGGGTGCTCGCGCGCCCACCGTTGCAGCCGCCGGTCGCCGGTGTCCCGGCGCAGCTGCCCGCCGGCCCAGGCGGTCAGGAAGAAGAAGAACAGCCCCCAGCTCGCCGGTCCGGCCAGCATGCCCAGCGACCAGTCGCCGGAGACCGCCTCGATCCCCAGGGCCGTCGCCCCCACCACCGCACCGACGCCCGCGGCCGTCCGCCACGGGCCCATCGTCGCCGAGGCGGCGGCGAGTTGCCGGTTCTCACGTCGGGACATCTCGTCGTGTGCCATGCCTCCACGGTGCGCCTGCGCGGGTCGCGAGGCCATAGGGGAAACCCCGGACTCCAGGCCCTAGGGGAACACCGGCCCGGGTTGCGGCCCGGGTGCGGACCACGGAGCGGACGGTCCCGACGGGCACCGCCGGGCGGTGCGAGGATGGCCGCAGTACCGAGGCAAGGAGCGGACCCATGGGCAGCAGCGCAGCGCACGGACAGAAGATCGCCTTCCTGGGCACCGGCAAGATCGGCGAGGCCCTGCTCTCCGGTCTGCTGCGGGCCGGCAAGGACCCGGCGGACGTCCTGGTGACCGCCCGGCGACCGGAGCGCGCCGTCGAACTCGCCGCCCGCTACGGCGTGGTGGCGGTGGCCAACGCCGAGGCCGCCAAGTTGGCCGACACCCTGATCCTGGCGGTCAAGCCGCAGGACATGGGCACCCTGCTGGAGGAGCTGGCCCCGCACGTCAGCCCGGACCGGCTGGTGATCTCGGCCGCGGCCGGTGTCCCGACCGCCTGGTTCGAGGAGCGGCTGGCGGCCGGGACCCCGGTGGTCCGGGTGATGCCCAACACGCCGGTGCTGGTGGACGAGGGGATGAGCGTCATCTCCGGTGGCTCGCACGCCACCGAGGAGCACCTGGTGCGCGCCGAGGAGATCTTCAGCTCGGTCGGCAAGGCGCTGCGGCTGCCCGAGTCCCAGCAGGACGCGGCCACCGCGCTGTCCGGCTCCGGCCCGGCCTACTTCTACTTCCTAGTGGAGGCGATGACGGACGCGGGCATCCTGCTCGGACTGCCCCGGCAGGTGGCCCACGACCTGATCGTGCAGTCCGCGATCGGCGCCTCGGTGATGCTGCGCGATTCGGGCGAGCACCCGGTGAAGCTGCGCGAGGCGGTCACCTCCCCGGCCGGCACCACCATCGCGGCCATCCGCGAGCTGGAGAACCACGGGGTGCGGGCCGCGCTGCTGGGCGCGCTGGAGGCGGCCCGGGACCGCTCCCGGGAGCTGGCCTCCGGCGGCAGGTAGCCCGCGGCAGAAGTACCTGCGCGACCCCTCCCGGAATCGGGCCGTACCGCCTACGCTCTCGCCAACATCGTCCTACCGGTCGGTAGCGAGGTCGCCTGGAGGTCCGCATGAGCGCCGTGCCGTCCGTTCGGCCCGTCCCGCCCCGGGTGGCGCCCGGCCTGCGGGTCGGCCGGGCCGCGCTCGCCGTCAGCTTCCTGCTCCAGGGCACCACCTTCGCGCTGCTGGTCACCTGCATCCCGGAGATCCAGCACCGGTACGGGCTGAGCGACGGGCTGCTGCCGGTCTTCCTGGCCGCGGTGCCGGTCCTGGCCGGGGTGGGTTCGATCCTCTCCGAGCGGGTGGTGAAGCGCACCGGCGCCCGGGCGGTGCTGCGGGTGGTCCAGCCGGCCGTCTGCCTGAGCCTCGCGGGCGCCGGCCTCGGTGACACCCTGTGGCAACTCGCCGTGGCACTCGGCGCGTTCGGGCTGCTGGTGGGCGGGCTGGACGCCAGCATGAACATGCTCGGGGTGGGTCTGCAGCACCGCTACGGCCGCTCGATCATGATCGGCTTCCACGCGGCCTTCAGCCTCGGCGGCATCCTCGGCGCGGCGATCGCGGGCCTCGGCTCGCACTACCGCCTCGGGCTGCCGGTGCTGTTCGGCACCGCCGCCGCGGTGATCGCCCCGCTCGCGGTGCTGGCCGGCACCCTCCCGCGGCCCTCGTCCGGGCAGGCCCCCGCCGACGCGGCCGACCTCGGCGCCGCCGTCCGGGAGGCTGCCGAGGCCGCCGCCCGGTCCATCCCCTGGCGGCCGCTGCTGCCGCTGTGCCTGGCGATGGCCTTCGCGTACATCGCGGACGCCTCGGTCTCCAACTACAGCGTCAAGTACCTGACCGACGCCCTGGGCAGCCGCGAGGACCTCGCCAAGCTGTCCTACCTCGGCTACATGGTCGCGATGCTGCTCGGCCGCGCCCTCGGCGACCGTGCGGTGCAGCGCTTCGGCGCCGTCCCGGTGGTGCGCACGGGAGCCGCGGTGGCCGCGCTCGGCTTCGGCCTGGCCGCGGTGGCGCCCGCCGCCTGGGCGGGCATCGCCGCCTTCACCGTGCTCGGCTTCGGCATCTGCGCGATCATCCCGCAGGTCTTCGCGGCCGGCGGCCGGCTGTTCCCGGCCGACTCGGACGCCGCCGTGGCCCGGCTGAACCTCTTCAACTACGTGGGTTTCCTGGTCGGTTCGCCGCTGGTCGGGGCGATCGCGGACGCGAGCTCGTACCGCTGGGCGCTGCTGGCCCCGATGCTGCTGGTGCTCGCCGTCCTGCCGCTGGCGGAGCGCTTCGCGCCGGTGCCCGCGGCGGTCCCCGCCCCCGCGGCCGCCTGACCGCGGGGCGGGCGGGCGCGGGGGCGGCCGGATCCGGCTCAGCCGGAGCCCGGCCGGCCCTGGCCGGGTCAGCCGATCACGGTCTGCAGCTCGGGCACGCCGTCGGCCCAGAGCTGGTCCCTGGTGAAGGCCGGGGCGCCGGCCGGCCCGTACTCGACGTAGAGGTACGGGGCCCAGTTCAGCGAGTAGGGGGTGCCGCTCCAGGTCGGGGTGTCGCTGATCCTGACTGTGACCGTGACGGCGCGGGTCGCGCCGGGCGCGATCGGCGCCGCGAAGTGCCAGGCGGCGTTGTTGCCGCCGAAGCTGCAGTCCGTGCTGTCGCCGCCGCAGCCGACGACGGTGAACGCGCCGTTCAGCTGGTTGGCCGGCCAGATCGGCTGGATGTACTCGTAGGCGAAGGAGATGTCAGTGGTCTCGGTGTTGGTCAGCGACAGGGTCAGGATCAGCTGGTCGCCCGGCTTGGCCGTGGCCCGGTCGACGGCGAAGGTGGCGCCGCCGACTGCTGCGGAGGCCGGCTGGGCGGCAAAGAAGACGCCAAGTCCCAGTAATGCGAGAAGAATTGCTCCGAGGCGTGAAACGCTGAAGGTCTTCATGGCGGAGAGGATAGGGAGCCGTGAAGGTTTTGTCTGTACCGCCTCCGTGCCGGCCACCGCCCCGCCACCGCTCCATCACCACCCCGTACCGGCGAGCCCTGACGGCCGTCCGGGCGCCCGCACCCACTACGGTGGAGGCCATGCCCGAAGCCGAGCGTGACACCCCCTGCGGCCTGCACCTCTTCTGGGACGAGGCCGTCACCGCCTACGACTTCGGCCCCGGCCACCCGATGGATCCGACCCGACTGGCGCTCACCATGCGCCTGGTCGAGGACCTCGGACTGGGCGCCGGGCCCGGGGTGACCGTCCGGTCCGCGCCGCCCGCCGGGGAGTCCACCCTGCGGCTGGTGCACACCCGGGAGTACGTCGAGGCGGTCAAGCACGCCGCCGCGCACCCCGAACAGCCGGACCTCCGGCACGGCCTCGGCACCGACGACAACTGGGCCTTCCCGGCCGTCCATTCGGCCTCCGCGCTGATCGCCGGCCAGTCTGTGGCCGCCGCCGAGGCGGTCTGGCGCGGCGAGACCCCGCACGCCGTCAACTTCGCCGGCGGCCTGCACCACGCGATGCCCGACAAGGCCTCCGGCTTCTGCGTCTACAACGACCCGGCGCTCGCCATCGCCCGGCTGCTGGAACTCGGCGCCGAGCGGATCGCCTACGTCGACGTCGACGTCCACCACGGCGACGGCGTCCAGCAGGCCTTCTGGAACGACCCCCGGGTGCTCACGGTCTCCCTGCACGAGCACCCCGCCACGCTCTTCCCGCAGACCGGCTGGCCCACCGAGACCGGCGGACCGGACGCCCCCGGCTCCGCCGCCAACCTCCCGCTGCCGGCCGGCACCGGCGACTCCGGCTGGCTGCGCGCCTTCCACGCCCTGGTGCCCGAGCTGCTCACCTCCTTCCGGCCCGAGGTCCTGGTCACCCAGCACGGCGCGGACACCCACCTGGAGGACCCGCTCGCCCACCTCGCCGTCACCGTGGACGCCCAGCGGCTGATCGCCGAGGAACTGCACGACCTCGCCCACCAGCTGACCGGCGGCCGCTGGGTGGCCACCGGCGGGGGCGGCTACGCCGTCGTGGACGTCGTCCCGCGGACCTGGACCCACCTGGTCGCCACCGCCGCCGGCCGGCCCGTCGACCCGGCCACCGAGACCCCCGAGTCCTGGCGCGCCGAGGTCTACCGCCGCACCCGCCGCCCCGCCCCGCTGCGGATGACCGACGGCGCCCGGCCGTCCTGGCGGGACTTCGACGCGGGTTACGATCCGGCCGACCGGCTGGATCAGGCCATCCTCGCCAGCCGCCGGGCGGTGTTCCCGCACCACGGACTGCTGGCCTGAAACCGCCCCTCGGCCGCTCCCTGCACGGGCCGTGCGTACGCCCACTGGTGCGATCCGCCGAGTGGCTACCTACTGCAACGGTCCTATCTCCCACCGTAGGAGGACTGCACCGCCCCTCTTCCCACTGGTACCACCCATAACTACTCTGGGGATACACGTGTGCCGGTGGAGTCACCGGAGGGGAAGCCGGTGCCTTGCACACGGGTTAAGGGTCGGGTGATGGTCATGAGTTCCGGCGAACGCCCCCTGCAGGAAGTCGTCTTCCTGACCGTGGCGGAGGTTGCCGCGGTCATGCGGGTGTCCAAGATGACGGTGTACCGCCTGGTGCACAGCGGAGAGCTGCCGGCCATCCGGGTCGGACGGTCCTTCCGGGTGCCCCAGCAGGCGGTGCACGAGTACCTCAAGGAGTCGTACGTGCGACTCGAGAGCGCGTAGTCCCAGGCCGGGCGGGGGCGGGTCCGCGACCGCGGGTGCGCCCCCGTTCGCCCGGGATTCGCCCCGGGTTTCCCGGTCCGGGGGAGTGCGATTTACAGCCCCGGCCACGTGGACGGTAGGCTAGGCCCTCACGTCAGTCGTATGGACTCCGTCTCTCACGGACGAGAGTCTCAGTGAGCGAGGGTTGTTCCGTGGGCTCTGTCATCAAGAAGCGTCGCAAGCGTATGGCCAAGAAGAAGCACCGCAAGCTTCTCAAGCGCACTCGCGTTCAGCGTCGCAACAAGAAGTAAGCGCCCCCGGCCGCGCCCAGCGCGCCCAGCGCTTCCACCGCCCGCCCTGGTCCTCGTGGCCGGGGCGGGCGGTGTCGTTTCACGGCCCGGCGCGGCGGCGCGGTACGGTGCACGCAGGCCGCTCGGCTCGAGGGAATGGGGTGCAGAACCGTGGGCGTGGTCGTGCTCGTCACCGGCGTGGCCCGTCATCTCGGGGCCCGCTTCGCCGCCGAGGTCCGCCGCCGGCCCGGCGTCGACCTGGTCGTCGGTGTGGACGTGCAGCCGCCGGGACCGCCGGTCGAGGAGCCGGACGGCCCGGCCGCGCCGTACACCTTCCACCAGCTCGACCTGCGCCGCCCCGCGGTCTCCCGGGTGATCGCCGGGCACCGGGTGGACACCGTGGTGCACCTGAGCGTCAGCGCCACCGGCCTCGGCTCCACCAACCGCTCCGCGGTGAAGGAGGCGAACGTCATCGGCACCATGCAGCTGCTCGGCGCCTGCCAGAAGGCCTCCGGGGTGCGCCGGCTGGTGGTGAAGTCCACCACCGGCGTCTACGGCTCCGCGCCGCGCGACCCGGCGGTGTTCAGCGAGCGGATCCAGCCGAAGGACCCGCCCGGCGGCGGGTTCGCCAAGGACGCGGCGGAGGTCGAGGGCTACGTCCGCGGCTTCGCCCGGCGCCGACCGGACGTCGCGGTCACGGTGCTGCGCTTCGCCAACATCGTCGGCCCGCACGCCGACACCCCGCTCAGCGAGTACTTCGCGCTGCCGGTGCTGCCGACCGTGCTCGGCTACGACCCCCGGCTGCAGTTCGTCCACGAGGACGACGCGGTCGAGGTGCTCTGCCGGGCCGCCGACGAGCCCGTGCCGGGCACCGTCAACACCGGGACCTTCAACGTGGCCGGGGAGGGCGTCCTGCTGCTCTCCCAGTGCGCCCGCCGGCTCGGGCGCCCCACCCTTCCGCTGCTGCTGCCGGCGGTCAGCTGGATGGCCGCGCTCGGCCGGCGGACCCGGCTGGCGGACGTCTCCTCGGAGCAGCTGCGACTGCTCACCCACGGCCGGGTGGTGGACACCACGCGGCTGCGGGAGACCTTCGGCTACCGCCCGGTGTTCAGCACCCCGGAGGCCTTCGCCGACTTCGCCGCCGCCGAGGGCCCCGGCCTGCTGCCGCCCGGGCGGCTGGCCGCGGCCACCGACCGGCTGGCCGCCCTGATCAGCCCGGAGGGGCCCGCCCCCGCCGCACCGAACGTCGTACCGAACCGCCCGCGCCGCCCGAGGAGCTGAAGCCGCGATGAGTGCCGCCGCCGACGAATCGCCGGGTGAGGCCAAGGTCATCCCGATCGAGTCCGCCCCCAGCTGGACGTCCCCCGAGGGCCCGCGGCTGGCCGACCGGCTCGCCGCCGCCGTCGGCGGGGCGCTGTCCGGGCAGCTCGGCCCGGCGGCCACCCGGCTGTTCGGCAAGGGCTGGGAGGGCCGGGCCACCGAGGGTCTGGCCTTCCTGCGCCGCCGGCTCACCGGCGACTACGAGGTGGACGAGTTCGGCTTCGACCGGGAGCTCACCGAGGAGGTGCTGCTGTCGCTGCTGCGCCCGTTGGCCGAGAAGTACTTCCGGATCGACGTCCAGGGGATCGAGAACATCCCGGCCGAGGGCGGCGCCCTGATCGTCGCCAACCACTCGGGGACGATCCCGCTGGACGCCCTGATGACCCAGGTGGTCATCCACGACCACCACCCGCACCGCCGGCACCTGCGGATGCTCGCCGCCGACCTGGTCTTCGTGCTGCCGGGCGTCAACGAGCTGGCCCGCAAGGCCGGCCACACGCTGGCCTGCAACGAGGACGCCCAGGCGCTGCTGGAGCGCGGCGAGCTCGTCGGGGTCTGGCCGGAGGGCTTCAAGGGCATCGGCAAGCCGTTCGCCGAGCGCTACAAGCTCCAGCGCTTCGGCCGCGGCGGCTTCGTCTCCTCGGCGCTGCGGGCGCGGGTGCCGATCGTGCCGTGCTCGATCGTCGGGGCGGAGGAGACCTACCCGATGATCGGCAACGTGAAGGCGCTGGCCCGGCTGCTGGGTCTGCCGTACGTCCCGATCACGCCGACCTTCCCGTGGCTGGGCCCGCTCGGGATGCTGCCGCTGCCGACCAAGTGGACGATCCGCTTCGGCGAGCCGATCGCCACCGACGGCTACCCGGCGGAGGCGGCGGACGATCCGATGCTGGTCTTCGACCTGGCCGACGAGGTGCGCGAGACCATCCAGCACACCCTGTACCAGCTGCTGGTCCAGCGGCGTTCGGTGTTCTTCTGACGGCCCCTCGGAGGTGAACGGCCCGGGGCCCCGACGGGAGGCGTCCCGTCGGG
>NZ_JBEPAK010000143.1:0-18274 GCF_040298565.1 Kitasatospora sp. NPDC001539
GGGTGCGTGACGGCGCACCCGGCCGGGCACGGCTGTGGCCCGCGGACGGGCGCTCGGAGCCGGGCGTTCGAGACCGGCCGGTACCTAGACCAGGCTGTCCCGCCAGGCGCGGTGCAGGGTGGCGAACCGTCCGGAACCGGCGATCAGCTCCTGCGGGGAGTCGTCCTCGACGATCCGGCCCTGGTCCATCACCAGGACGCGGTCGGCGATCTCCACCGTGGACAGCCGGTGCGCGATGATCACCGCCGTCCGGCCGGCCAGCACGGTGCGCATCGCCCGCTGGACGGCCTGCTCGCCGGGCACGTCCAGTGAGCTGGTGGCCTCGTCCAGGATCAGCACGGCCGGGTCGGCGAGCAGCGCGCGGGCGAAGGCGACCAGCTGGCGCTGGCCGGCCGAGATCCGGCCGCCGCGCTTGCGGACGTCGGTGTCGAAGCCGTCCGGGAGCGCGGTGACGAACTCGTACGCGCCGATGTCCCGGGCGGCCTGCTCGACCTCCGCGCGGGTGGCACCGGGGCGGCCGATCGCGATGTTGTCGGCGACGGTGCCGGAGAACAGGAAGGACTCCTGGGTCACCATCACCACGCCGCGGCGCAGCTCGGGGGTGGCGAGGTCGCGCAGGTCCACCCCGTCGAGCCGGATCCGCCCGTCGGTCGGGTCGTAGAAGCGGGCCAGCAGCTTGGCGACCGTCGACTTGCCCGCACCGGTGGCGCCGACCACCGCGACGGTCTGCCCGGCCGGGATCAGCAGGTCGAAGGGCGGCAGCACCTCCTTGCCGGTGCGGTAGGCGAAGCGGGTCCGCTCGAAGGCGACCTCGCGGCCCTTGCCGGAGGACGGCGGCAGCTGCTTCGGCTCGGTCGGCTCGGCGACCGTCGGCTCGTGGGCCAGCAGCCCGGCGATCTTCTCCAGCGCCGCGGCGGCGGCCTGGTAGCTGTTCAGGAACATCGCCAGCTGGTCGATCGGGTCGAAGAGCCGGCGCAGGTAGAGCACGAAGGCGGTGAGCACGCCGAGCTCCAGCGCGTCGTCCACCACCAGGTAGGCGCCGAGCAGCAGGATGCCGGTGGTCCAGAGGTTGGCGGTGGCGCGGGAGAGGCCGACGTAGCGGGCGAGCTCCAGGAAGCCCTCCGCGTTGGCCGTCGACGACTGGGAGTTGACCACCGCGAAGGCGGCGTCGTTGCTCCGCTCGCGACGGAAGGCCTGCACCGGCCGGATGCCGTTCAGCGTCTCGGTGAAGCGCACGATCATCGAGGCGGCGGCGGTCCGGGAGCGGCGGTAGACCCGGCGCGAGCGGGTGCGGAAGGAGTGGGCGATCAGGGCCAGCGGCAGGACGGAGAGCAGCGAGGCCAGGCCCAGCCGCCAGTCCAGCACCAGCAGCAGCACGGAGATGTAGCAGACCGACAGGAAGACGGTCAGCAGCTCCTGGAGGCCCTCGGAGAGCAGCTCGCGCAGCGCGTCGAGGTCGCTGGTGGCGCGGGAGATGATCCGGCCCGAGGTGTAGCGCTCGTGGAAGTCGAGGCTGAGCCGCTGGGCGTGCCGGAAGATCCGGCCGCGCAGGTCCAGCAGGACGTCCTGGTTGACCCGGGCGCTGATCTTGATGAACGCCCACTGCAGCAGCGGGCTGAGCAGGGCGCAGAACAGGTACCCGGCGACCACCGCGACCAGCGGGCCGGAGTCGTGCGCGCGCAGCGCCGGGACGGCGCGGTCCATCGCCACGGCGACCAGCAGCGGGCCGGACTGCAGCGCCGCCTGCTGGAGCAGGATCACCAGCATCGCGACGGTGATCCGGGCCCGGTGCGGGCCGAGCAGCGAGCGCAGCAGCGCCCGGGGTGCGCCGGGCGGGACGGGGATGTCCTCCTCGTCGGCCGCGGGCGGCGGCAGCTCCTCCTCGACCGGCTCGCTCCGACCGGCTCGGGCGGTCTCGTCGGTCCCGGCGGTCTCGGGGGTCTGGGGGGTCTGGGCGGTCTGGGGGGTCTGGGCGGTGGTGCTCATCGGACGCGTTCCCTCTCCGGGGCGACGGGGCCGTCAGGGCGCGCGGCGGCGTCGCCGGACATCAGTTCGCGGTAGTGCGGGCAGTCGCGCAGCAGTTCCCGGTGGGTCCCGACGGCCTCGATCCGGCCGTTCGCGAGCACCGCGACCCGGTCGGCGAGCAGCACGGTGGACGGCCGGTGGGCGACGACCAGGGCGGTGGTGGAGCCGAGCACCTCGCGCAGCGCGCGCTCCACCAGGGCCTCGGTGTGCACGTCGAGGGCGGAGAGCGGGTCGTCCAGCACCAGGAAGGCCGGGTCGCCGACCACCGCGCGGGCCAGGGCGAGGCGCTGGCGCTGGCCGCCGGAGAGGCTCAGACCCTGCTCGCCGACCTCCGTCCCGGCTCCGGCCGGGAGTTTGTCGACGAAGCCGGCCTGGGCGGTGGCGAGGGCGGAGCGCAACTGCCGGTCGTCCGCGCCGGGGGCGCCCATCAAAACGTTCTCCCGGACGGTGGCGGAGAACAGGGTGGGCTCCTCGAAGGCGACCGCGACCAGCTCGCGCAGCCTCTCCCGGGGCAGCTCGCGGATGTCCCGGCCGTCCAGGGTGATGCTCCCCGCGGTGGCCTCGTACAGCCGGGGCAGCAGCGCGGTGAGGGTGGTCTTGCCGCTGCCGGTGGCGCCGACCAGGGCCATCGTCTCGCCGCTGCGGACGTGGAGGTCGATGCCGGCCAGCAGGTCGGGGCTGTCGTCCGGGGCGTCGGGGTAGCGGAAGCGGACGCCGGTGAAGCGGATGCCGTCGGGGGCGCCGAGGTCGGTGGCGGTGCCCGCGTCCTCGGCCTCGGGTTCGTCCAGGACCTCGAAGAAGCGGTCGGTGGCGGTGGCGGCCTCGTTGGCGTAGGCGAGCAGCCAGCCCAGCGACTCGACCGGCCAGCGCAGCGCGAGCGCGGTGGAGAGGAAGGCGACCAGGGTGCCGGCGCTCAGCTGGTCGTGGGCGACGAGGTAGGCGCCGAGGGCCAGGGCGCAGCCGAGGGCGATCTCCGGCAGCCCGACGATGACCGCCCACAGGTTGGCGAGCAGGTGGGCCTTGCGCAGTTCGGTGCGGCGCAGCCGGTGGGACTGCTCGCGGAAGTGCTCGGCCATCGAGCGGTGGCGGCCGAAGGCCTTGAGGATGCGGATGCCGAGAATGGATTCCTCGACCACGGTGGCGAGGTCGCCGTTCTGGTCCTGGGCCAGCCGGGCGGCGCCCGAGTAGCCGGACTCGAAGCGCCGGGTGAGCACGAACAGCGGTACGGAGGGCAGCAGGACGATCAGGGCGAGCCGCCAGTCCTGGGTGAACATCACCGCGGTGCCGGCCAGGAACGTCACCGAGTTGACGACCAGGAACACCAGGGGGAAGGCCAGGAAGAGCCGGATGGCGCCCAGGTCGGTGGTGGCCCGGGAGAGCAGCTGCCCGGAGCCCCACCGGTCGTGGAAGGAGACCGGCAGCCGCTGGAGCTTGGCGTAGAGGTCCCGGCGCATGGCCGCCTCCAGCCGGCCCAGTGGCCGGGAGAGGACCACCCGGCGGGTGTAGAAGAGGGCGGCCTCGACCATGCCGAGGAGCAGCAGCAGGCCGACCGGCGCCCAGAGGCCCGCGAGGTCGTGCTCGGCGAGCGGTCCGTCGACGATCCGGCCGAGCACCACCGGGACGGCGAGGGTGCTGAGCATGGCGAGCGAGGCGGCCGACACCGAGACGGCGAGCCGGCCGCGGACGGCCCGGGCGTAGGGCCACAGGCGCAACAGGGAGCGGACCGTGGAGCGGTGGCTCCCGGCCGCGGGGGCGTCGTCTTGTCTGTTCTCGGCCATCGCGGTGAGGGTAGGCGGAGGACCCGTCATTTCTCATCCGGTTTTTCGCCCCTGTCGGCGCCGCCCGGTGAGAACCGGCCACCCGGACGGGTGAGGCGGGAGTGACGGGTGGGGCGCGCGCGTCCGTTCGTGCAGGGACGAATGCGTCGAGCGCCTCTTGCGCGCGCCTTGTCGCTGTCCGATTACATCTCCTGACGGTTCGTAACCGTTGTGAAGCGATGGGAGATACGTCATGTCGGTCGACATCGAGCCCGGTGCTGCCGGGGGCGCGGTGCTGCAGGTGCGGACCCAGCTGAGCCTCAGCACGGCCGCCGCACGGAACCTGGCGACGACGACCAAGTCGAAGCCCCAGATGCAGGAGATCACCTCCCGCTGGCTGCTCAGGCTGCTGCCGTGGGTGCAGGTCAGCGCGGGCACCTACCGGGTGAACCGCCGCCTGAGCTACGCCACCGGGCGCGGCCGGGTGAGCTTCACCAAGACCGGCGCCGCGGTGGCCGTGGTCGCGCCCTCGCTGGCCGAGGTGCCGGCGCTGCGCGGCTTCGACGACCAGGAGGTGCTGGCCGAGCTGGCCCGCCGCTTCACCCAGCGGGACTTCGCCGCCGGTGAGGTCCTGGTGGAGGAGGGCGCGCCGATCGAGGAGGTGTTCCTGATCGCGCACGGCAAGGTCGACCGGATCGGCACCGGCAAGTACGGCGAGCAGGCCGTCCTGGGCTCGCTCGCGGACGGGGACCACCTCGGCGACGAGGTGATCACCGAGGGCGGCGGCAGCTGGCCGTACACCGTGAAGGCGGCCACCCCCGGGGTCGCGATGGCGCTGTCCTGGCCGGTGCTGCAGGAGGTGATCGGCCGCTCGGAGGCGCTGCGCGAGCAGCTGCTGGGCTTCGCCGCCGACGCCGCCCAGGCGCAGAACGCGCACGGCGAGGCGGAGATCGACCTCTCGGCCGGGCACGAGGGCGAGTACGAACTGCCCACCGCCTTCGTGGACTACGAGCCGGCGCCGCGCGAGTACGAGCTGAGCGTGGCGCAGACCGTCCTCAAGGTGCACACCCGCGTGGCGGACCTCTACAACAAGCCGATGAACCAGACCGAGGAGCAGCTGCGGCTGACCGTTCAGGCGCTGCGGGAGCGGCAGGAGCACGAGCTGATCAACAACCCGGAGTTCGGCCTGCTCGCCAACACCGACTTCGACCAGCGGATCCAGACCCACTCCGGCGCGCCCGCGCCGGACGACCTGGACGAACTGCTCAGCATGCGCCGGGACACCGACTACCTGTTCGCCCACCCGCGGGCGATCGCGGCCTTCGAGCGGGAGTGCAACCGGCGCGGTGTGTACCCCGGCACGGTGGACGTCCTCGGCAGTCGGCGGCCGGTCTGGCGCGGGGTGCCGATCCTCCCGTGCAACAAGATCCCGGTGACGGAGGACCAGACCACCTCCTTCATCGCGATGCGGGTCGGCGAGGACAACCAGGGCGTGGTCGGCCTCACCCAGGTCGGCATCCCGGACGAGGTCGAACCCGGCCTGAACGTGCGCTTCATGGGGATCGACGAGAAGGCGGTCGCGTCCTACCTGGTCAGCGCCTACTACTCGGCGGCAGTGCTGGTGCCGGACGCGATCGGCGTCCTGGAGAACGTCGAGCTCGGTCACGCCCTCGGCTGATCCAGGGGCGCCCGGGCGGGCGCGCGCAGCAGTTGCAGGGAGCGCCCGCCCAGCACCACCGCGCCCCGCGGGTGCGGGTCCCCCGTGCCCGCGGCGGCGGTGTCCACCACCGTCTCGTACGCGGCCTCCGGCGCCGCCCAGGGCTCGCCGGGCAGGGTGAACACCACCGGTTCACGGCCCGCGTTGAGCAGCAGCAGGAAGCTGTCGTCCCACGACGGCAGCCCGGTCTGGTCCCGTTCGGACATCGCGCTGCCGGAGAGCAGCATGCCGAGACAGGCGGTGGGGGCGAACCAGTCCGCCTCGGTCATCTCCTTGCCCAGCGGGGTGAACCAGGCGAGGTCCGGCTGGCCGCCGGGGGCGGGCGCCCGGCCGGAGAAGAACGCCCGCTGGCGCAGCACCGGGTGGGCCCGGCGCAACCGGACCAGCCGGGCCGTCAGCTCGCACAGCCCGCGCCAGCCGGGCTGCTCCAGCAGTGACCAGTCGAGCCAACTGGTCTCGCCGTCCTGGCAGTAGGCGTTGTTGTTGCCGCCCTGGGTGCGGCCGAACTCGTCCCCGGCGGTGATCATCGGGACACCGGTGGAGAGCAGCAGGGTGGCCATCAGGTTGCGCAGCTGGCGCAGCCGCAGCGCGTTCACCTCGGGGTCGTCGGTCTCCCCCTCGGTGCCGTGGTTCCAGGAGCGGTTGTCGTCGGTGCCGTCCCGGTTGGCCTCGCCGTTGGCCTCGTTGTGCTTGCGGTCGTAGGAGACGAGGTCCCGCAGGGTGAAACCGTCGTGCGCGGTGATGAAGTTGACGGAGGCGTACGGGCGCCGGCCGCCGCGCTGGTAGAGGTCGGAGGAGCCGGAGAGGCGGTAGCCGAGCTCGCGCACGTCCGGGCGGGCGCCGCGCCAGAAGTCCCGGACGGTGTCGCGGTACTTGTCGTTCCACTCGGCCCACAGCGGGGGGAAGCCGCCGACCTGGTAGCCGCCCGGGCCGACGTCCCAGGGCTCGGCGATCAGCTTCACCCGGCTGAGCAGCGGGTCCTGGGAGACGGCGGCGAGGAAGGGGTGCTCCATGTCGACGCCGTCGGTGCCCCGGGCCAGGGCGGCGGCGAGGTCGAAGCGGAAGCCGTCCACGCCCATCTCGGTGACCCAGTAGCGCAGCGAGTCGGTGATCAGGCGGATCACCTGGGGGCGGCGGGTGTCCAGGGTGTTGCCGCAGCCGGTGAAGTCGGCGTAGCCGCGCGGGCGGTGCGGGGCGAGGCGGTAGTAGGCGGCGTTGTCGATGCCGCGCAGGGAGAGCGTCGGGCCGAGTTCGGCGCCCTCGGCGGTGTGGTTGAACACCACGTCGAGGATCACCTCGATGCCGGCGGCGTGCAGGGCGCGGACCATCCGCTTGAACTCGCCGACCTGGCCGCCGCGCGAGCCGGAGGCGGAGTAGCCGGCGTGCGGGGCGAAGTAGCCGATCGTGTTGTAGCCCCAGTAGTTGACCAGGCCGCGGGCCTGGAGGTGGTCCTCGCTGGCGTACTGGTGCACCGGCAGCAGTTCGACGGCGGTGACGCCGAGCCGGGTGAGGTGGTCGACGGCGGCGGGGTGGGCCAGGCCGGCGTAGGTGCCGCGCAGGTGGGGCGGGACGTCGGGGTGGCGCATCGTGAAGCCGCGGACGTGGAGTTCGTAGAGCACCGTCTCGGCCCACGGGGTCTTCGGGCGGTGGTCGTCGTACCAGTCGTCGTCGTCGTGGACGACCACGGATCTGGGGACGTAGGGGGCGGAGTCGCGGTTGTCCCGGACGGTGTCGGCGACGTCGCTCTCCGGCCAGTTGCGGACGGCGGAGCAGACGGCGTCGTGGGAGGTGTAGCAGCCGTCGACGGCCCGGGCGTACGGGTCGAGCAGCAGCTTCGCCGGGTTCCAGCGCGCGCCCGTCCACGGGTCCCAGCGGCCGTGCACCCGGAAGCCGTAGCGGGCGCCGGGCCGCACACCGGGCAGGAAGCCGTGCCAGATCTGGAAGTCCTGCTCGGTCAGGCGGTGCCGGCTCTCCCGGCCGTCCTCGTCGAACAGGCACAGGTCGACGGCCTCGGCGCCGGCCGCCCAGAGCGCGAAGTTGGTGCCCTCGCCGCCGACCTGGTCGGTCCGGAAGCGGGCGCCCAGCGGCTGCCAGCTGCCGGGCCACGGTGGCTCGGCGGGGTGCGGGCCGCCGCCCGGCCGTACCCCGGCTTCCAGCTCCTGCCCTGACGCCATGGCCGTACCCTCCCTGAACGGGGTGTCCCGGACCCCGTTCACTTTGTCCTTCCCGGATTGGGCGGGGAGGAAGCCGCTGAACGGGGGCTTACCGGCGGATGGCGGGTGGGGGTCCGTGTCCGGGGGGCGCTCGGGGTCGTTGTTCCCGGCGTCGGACGCCCAAGGCGTGGGACCGAGCGGTGGGAGGCCCCCGGATGCTGCGCCGGGTCGGGATGTGGGCGCGGCGCGCGGTGGTGGCGGGCTGGTGCCTCGCGGTGCTCGCGGGGTGCGCCGGCGGCGGCCCGCCGGGTGGCCCGGACGGGGACGCGGCCGTGCCGGGGGCGTCGCCCGCCCCGCCCCCGCCGCCGTCCCGGGCGGTGCTGACCGCGCTGCCCGCGGACGGCGCGCAGGACGTGCCGCCGGAGGGGCCGGTGCGGGTGACCGCCGCCCAGGGCCGGCTGGTGTCCGTCCGGCTGGCCGACGCCAGGGGCACCGAGCTGCCCGGCACGATCAGCCCGGACGGGGCGGCCTGGACCCCGGACGGCCCGCTGCCGCTGGGCACCGCCTTCACGCTGGACGCGGTCGCCGAGGACGACCAGGGCCAGCGGGCCGCCCAGCACTCGGCCTTCTCGACGGTGGCCCGGGCGCACACCTTCGTCGCGTTCTTCACCCCCGAGGACGGCTCCACCGTCGGCGTCGGGATGCCGGTCTCGCTGCGCTTCAGCCGTCCGATCACCGACCGGGCCGCGGTGGAGCGGGCCGTGCGGGTGAGCGCCGACCCGCCGGTGCCGGTGGCCGCGCACTGGTTCGGCGACCAGCGGCTGGACGTCCGGCCGCAGCGGTACTGGGCGGCCGGCACCAAGGTCACGGTGGCGCTGCGGCTCAAGGACGTGCAGGGCGCGCCGGGCGGGTTCGGCACCCAGAACCGGGACCTGCACTTCACGGTCGGCCGGGCCCAGGTCTCCACCGTCGACCTGGACGCGCACACCCTGACGGTCCGGGCCGGCCCCGGAGGCAAGATGCTCAAGGTGCTCAAGGTGTCCGGCGGCAGCCCCGAGCACCCCACCTACCGGGGGGTGCTGGTGGTGTCGGAGAAGTACCGGGTGACCCGGATGAACTCCCAGACGGTCGGGATGGGCGACGAGTACGACATCAAGGACGTGCCGCACGCGATGCGGCTGACCGCCTCCGGCACCTTCGTGCACGGCAACTACTGGGCGGACCCGGGGGTGTTCGGCACCGCCAACACCAGCCACGGCTGCATCGGCCTGGCCGACGTCAAGGGCGGTGCGAGCAAGGACTCCCCGGCGGGCTGGCTGTTCGAGCACACCATCCCGGGGGACGTGCTGGAGGTGCGGGCCTCGGCCGGGGACTTCGTGCCGCCGTCCAACGGGCTGGGCGACTGGAACGTGCCCTGGGACCAGTGGGTGGCCGGGAGCGCCCTGCGGTAGCCCCCGCGGGCGGGCCGGGAGCGGCCCGGCGCCTTCACCGGCGGTTCACCACGACTCCACCCACCTCCCCCGAGGTTTCCCTCAGACGGCCCAGCTATCCTGCTCCGGCGCGCCGGGCCCCGGCGCGAAAGATCGGCGCCCGGTGCAACTCCTGGGGGCACTCAGCGCGTCAAGAGAGTGAATACCGGGAGGGGAGATTCCGTGAAGACGGGTAAGGCGGCCGACGCCGCGATACGCACCGGCTACCGCTACGGGCGCAGGGGTGCGATGGCGTTGGTCATGGGCGGGGTGCTGCTGCTCACCGCCGCGTGCAACGACGACAAGGGCGGCGGCTCGGCCGATGCCGCCGCGACGGCGCCGGCGGACGCGAACGGGACGGCTGCCCCCGGGGGCGGCGCGGCCTCGCCGAAGGCCTCGGCGGCCGTGCTCGCGGTGGAGCCGAAGGACGGCGCCCAGGACGTCGCACCGAACGCCCTGAAGGTCTCCGTCTCGAACGGCAAGCTCACCACGGTCGAGGTGACCGACAAGAACGGCAAGCCGGTCGAGGGTGCGATCACCCCGGACGGATCCGGCTGGAAGCCCTCGGGGGCGCTCGCCGTCGGCATGGCCTACAAGGTGAACGCGCAGGCCAAGGACGACGCCGGGCTGGTGTCCGCGTCGACCACCACCTTCACCACGCTGACGCCGGGCAAGACCGTCGCCACCAACGACAACATCAGCGACGGCGCCACCTACGGCGTCGGCATGATCGTCTCGGTGAACTTCTCGAAGGACGTCAAGAACAAGGACGCCGTCCTCAAGGGCATCACCTTCGAGACCAGCAACGGCACGGCGGTCAAGGGCCACTGGTTCGGCGACCGCCGGGTGGACTTCCGCCCCGAGCAGTACTGGGCGCCGGGCACCAAGGTGACCATCAAGTACCGGCTGAAGAGCGTCGAGGTCGCGCCGGGCGTGTACGGCGACGTCGACAAGGACGAGCCGTTCACCGTCGGCCGGTCGATGATCTCCACCGCGGACGCGAAGACGCACCAGATGACCATCGAGCGGGACGGCAAGAGCACCACCGTGCCCGTCACCCTGGGCGCGGACGCCACGCCGTCCTGGGGCGGAACGATGGTGATCATGGAGAAGGAGAAGGTCACCCGGATGAACTCGCAGACCGTCGGTCTCGGCGGCGAGTACGACATCCAGGACGTGCCGCACGCCATGCGGCTGACCACCTCCGGCACCTTCGTCCACGGCAACTACTGGGCCAACCCGTTCGGCAAGACCAACGCGAGCCACGGCTGCGTGTCGATGCAGGACGTGAAGGGCGGCAGCGACGCCTCGGTCGCGGGCAAGTTCTTCAACGACTCGATGGTCGGCGACGTGGTGAAGATCGTGAACACCAAGGAGAAGACCGTCTCGCCCTCCAACGGGCTGGGCGGCTGGAACGTGTCCTGGGCCAACTGGTAGGCCGGGAGGTTTGACGCCGGGCGGCCCGATCCTCACTCGTTGGGGTTCCGGCCGCCCGGTTTCCGGGGCGGACAGCCCCTCGAACGGCGCAACCTTTCCGGTGGCCGGGTGCGTGTACGGGTCGGGCCCGCCGGTCCGCCGGTGCGCCGGTGCGCCGGGTGTGTCGGAAGGTCGGCCGGGCCGGCCGGTCCGCCGGGTGCGTCGCGTGCGTCGGGTCCACGGGGAGTTCTGAGGGAGGGAGTCGACGTTGAGGTCGATACGCAGGGTGGTGGCCACCGGACTGGTGGGCGGGGCGATGGTGCTGACCGCGGCCTGTGGCGGTGGCGGCGGTGGCGGTGGCGGAAGCGCCGCGAAGGCCGACCTGGGAGCCGGCGCGGCCGCCTCCAAGCCCGCCGCCGCGCCCACGACTTCGGCCCCGAAGGCGTCGGCGGCGAAGGTGAGCATCGAGCCGGCGGACGGCGCGGTGGACGTGGCGCCGGGTGCGCTGAGGATCGGGGCGAGCGGCGGCAGGCTCACCACCGTGAAGGTCAGCGACCGGAGCGGCAAGGAGGTCCCCGGCACCATCGCCGCGGACGGCAGCAGCTGGACCCCGTCGGCCGGCCTGTCGGTGGGCACCGCCTACCAGGTCAGCGCGATGGCGGCGGACGCGAGCGGCGCGGTCACCACGGCGGACAGCAGCTTCACCACGCTGACCCCGACGGCGCTGGCCAAGGCCGCCGACAACGTGGACGACAACGCCACCTACGGCGTCGGCATGATCGTCTCGGTGGACTTCAGCAAGGACGTCAAGAACAGGGACGCCGTCGCGAAGGGGATCACCTTCGAGACCGACAACGGCACGGCGGTGAAGGGCCACTGGTTCGACGACCGCCGACTGGACTTCCGCCCGGAGCAGTACTGGAAGCCGGGCACCAAGGTGACGGTGCACTACCGGCTGAAGAACGTCGAGATCGCCCCCGGGGTGTACGGCACCGACCGGGACGAGCCCTTCACGATCGGGCGATCCCAGATTTCGACGGTTGACGCCGCCGCCCACCGGATGACGGTGGTCCGGGACGGCCAGTCGAGCGAGATCGACATCACCTCCGGCTCGCCCGAGCACCCCACCTGGAACGGCACGATGGTGGTCATGGCCAAGGAGGGCACGGTGCGGATGCAGTCCAGCACCCTGCCCGGCATGACCGGCGCGCCCTACGACCTGCAGGTGCCGCACTCGATGCGGCTCACCACCAGCGGAACGTACGTGCACGGCAACTACTGGAGCGACGCCTTCGGCGAGGACAACGTCAGCCACGGCTGCGTGGGCCTGAAGGACGTCAAGGGCGGTGGGGACGGCACCTCGATGGGCAGGTTCTACGACGGCTCGCTGGTCGGCGACGTGGTCGTGGTGAAGAACTCCACCAAGAAGGAGACGCTCGACCCGGCGAACGGGCTGAGTGGCTGGAACCTGTCGTGGAGCCAGTGGTGACCGCCGGGTAGCGACCCTCGGATGTCAACCCGGGCTTGACGCGCGCAAGCCCGGGTCGTCGCTTTCCTGCCGCAGGCATATGCCGACTCGGACGAGATCGTTTGCTCATTGTCCGTACGCGGCTGCTTGCGTTCCGCAATGATGGTCCGCATGGCGGGTTGGGGCGAAACAGATCAGTCATCGGTTCCCGGGGCCGGCGCGGTCGCCGAGGCGTCCTGGATCGACGTCCAGGGAGCGCTCTCGGCGTTGGAGCGGCTGAGCTCCGAGGAGCTGCAGGAGATGTATTCCGGCAGGCTGTGCGATCAGTCCGCGCCGAACGAGGTGCGGTTGCCGTCCCGGCCGGAGTCGGGCCCGGTGGCCCGCCGGCTGGTGCTGGACGTGCTGGAGTCCTGGGAGCTGCACCAGCACCTGGAGGCCGGGGAGTTGCTGACCAGCGAGCTGGTGTCCAACGCGGTGCGGCACGCCGCCGGGCGCACCATCGGCCTCCACGTCAGCCGCAAGCCCGGCTGGCTGAGGATCGAGGTCCGCGACTCCTCGCGCGCCCTGCCGTGCATGATCCTGGCCGAGGCCCAGCCGGTGAACGAGGGCGGCCGAGGGCTGAAGATCGTCGACGACCTGGCCGACCGGTGGGGCGCGGACCTGCTGCCGCGCGGCAAGGGCGTCTGGTTCGAGCTGCGGGTGCGCGAGCGGAACTGAGGCCGCGCCGTCCGGCCCGGACGGCGCATAGAGGTCGCGGAGGCGCGCAGGGACCCGGATATGCGCAGGGCCCCCGGGATTCGCCGTGGTCCGGCGGATGGGGGCCCCTGCAAGTCATCGCGCCGGCCAAGGGGGTGCGTGCCGCGCGATGGGCGTCGGCAGTGCCAGGTCGGGCCCGCCGAAGTCGATGCCTCGACTATCGCACGATCTCAGCATGTGGGCAAACCGGCTGGCTTGGATTGCAAGGTTTGTAACCTAGTTCACCTTTGGAATTTGCATAGGTTAACGCCACAACCTGTGAATATTCATGATCCCCGCGACGCTGCCAGCGCCTGCCGGACGCGGGCGGCGTGCCGGTGGACGGCGGCGGCGGTCAACGCCCGGGAGTCGGGCGGCGGGGCCCCGCAGGCGCCGTCGTCCCGGCAGCGACGGCAGAGCCCGCCCAGCAGGGCGTGCGGGCGGCAGGGCGTGCGGCAGCCGGTGCACTCGATGACGCGGGTAGTGGGGAGCTCCGGCCGGGGCCGCTCCGGGGGCATCTTGTCGAGCAGGCGACGGCGGGTGAAGGCCACCGGGCTGTGGACGCCCTCCGGCGGGAGGCCCGCGGTGAGGGCGGCGGTGAAGAGGGCCGGGGTGGCGCCCCGCGCCAGCCACTCGGCGGCGAGCGGTTCGAGGGCCGTGCAGTCCGCGGCGGAGAGGGCGAGCCGGGCATCGGCGAGGCCGAGGCCGGCCAGGGCGGCGTAGGCCGCCGAGGTGGGTGACGTGCGGTTGAGCGTTCGCCCCTTGGGGGGATCGGGTGCTCCGGGCGTTGACGCCTCGCCCGCGTCGCCCGTGGTGATGAACCGGGTCCACCACGCGTCGGAGCGGGGCGTGCGGGAGAAGTAGGTGCGGAACACCCAGCGGCAGTCCCTGGAGCCGATGCGCTCGCGGACGCGACGCAGATGACCTGCGGTGGAGAGGTTGTTGAGGGCCGTACGGCAGGCCATCTGGCCGTAGTGGGGCTGGAGGACGGCGAGGGTCTTGACGTCCATCGCGGCGCCGTCGGGGAGGTGGTCGATGAGCGAGGCGAGGTAGGCCTCGCGCGCCGGGAGGTGGGAGAAGTCGGCGGCGGAGCGGGGAAGTTGCTCCGGGGCGGACTGCTTGCCGTACCCGGGGGCGGCCATGGCGGTAGAGTCGTGGGTAGCCACAGGATCGATTCCAGTTCGATCGTGCCGGTCAGACCCCCGTTCGGTGCTGCTAACACCGGCGGGGGTTGTTTCGTTGCTGCGCACGCTACACGGCGCCACTGCCTGTGGAAAAGTCGTGACGATAAGTCATATCGACTGGATGCAGGGGTGGTTGGAAGGTGGTTACCTCACCGTTCCACTAAGGGGTCACTCGACTCGCGCGGCTTGAGCTTCGGACGCGAACGAGACGAAGGCGGACCAGGCCTCGGGGGAGAAGGTGAGGGTCGGGCCGGCCTTGTCCTTGGAGTCCCGGACGTGGACGGCGGCGGGACAGGCGGCGACCTCAACGCAGGCGCCGCCCTCGGTCCCGCTGTAGCTGGACTTGGCCCAGGAGACGGCGACCTCGACGCAAGCGCCGCCCTCATCATTGCTGTAACTGGACTTGAACCAGTCGGCCCCGGCGCTCATAGCTCCTCCGCGATTCTCCTGATGAACTCTACGGACTCCTCGGTGCTGAGGGCCTGCATGCGGATCATGCCATGCCGCTGCGTGATCACGTTGACCTTGTCGGGATCGGCATGCAGTGCGCCGGTTCGGTGTCCTTCCACGTAAGCCAACTGCTCGTGGTCGGCGGTCTCCAGGAGGATCATGGGGCCGGTTAGGGCCGGATACGCGGCACGGTTTGCGGGGAGCACCTGAACTACGACGTTGCGCAGCTTGCTCACCTCGACGATGTGCGCGAGTTGCCTCTTCATGAGGTCTGGGCTGCCGACCTTTGCGTGTAGGGCTGCTTCGTAGATCACGAAGCCGAACAGCACCGGTGGCGAGCTGGTCAGCTTCTCCTGTCGCTGCATTCGGCCTGCGACGCGGACCTCGACCGTCTCGTCGTCCAGGGGTGGGCAGGCATGGCTGATCAACTCCCTGGCGTACTCCTCGGTCTGGAGCAACCCTGGGATGAGTAGGGCTTCGTACGTGTGGACCGCGATCGCCGTGCTCTCGGCATCGGTGTAGCCCTGCGAGTAGGACGGGAACTTCTCGGGCTTCAGAAAATCCACCGCCCCGACCAGCATGCCCTTCGCGTCGCACAGCTCATCCGCCACCTGAAGGAGCTTGAGCGAGGGCTTCCGCCTCCCCGCCTCCATCGACCGCACACTCTCGACGTCGTAGCTGGCCGCTCGGCTGAGCTGCTCCCGCGTCACGCCCGCTTTTTCGCGCCACCGCTTCAGCTGATCGCCGCAGTACTTCCACGACATCGGATTTTCCTTCGGCGTGCTCACGGGTCCGCACACCCCTCCCTGCCCTGGTCACAGGGCGGTTCAAGCTCTCGTTGTACCAGCGGCGTTACTCCCGAGGCTATGCCCGCCTGCCGACCCTTGAAGGGTGAAATGGCCGAACTCGCCCCTCCCGAGTGAAGCCGTCCGTACACCTCCTCAAGGACTCCGATGCTCACTCAGCCCCTCGATGCCGTCGAGTGGATGTTCCCCCGCCTGCCCCGCAGCGCCGGCCGTGCCCGCCTCCGCTTCCTCCGGCTGGCCTTCGAGTGGGACGTGCCTGTCGACTCCGCCGAGACCGCGTTGATCCTCCTCAGCGAGCTCGTCACCAACGCCTGCCGCCACGCCCGCTCCCCGCGTGACCGGATGATCGGTGTCCGGGTCCTCCTCCCCAGCTCCTCGCTGCTCCGCATCGAGGTCTCCGACGCGGACCCCGAGCTGCCGGCCCTCCGCCACGCCGCCCCGGAGGACGAGTCCGGCCGGGGCCTCGCACTCGTCGCGGCGCTCGCCACCTCCTGGGGCGCCCACCCGCGCGGCGAGGGCTACATCGGCAAGACCACCTGGTGCGAACTCGCCCTCCCCACCCCGGCCAACCCGCACGACTGACCCCTCCCACCTGCGCGGGAAGTCGGGCCCGTCGACTTCCCGCGCAGGCCGGGTACCATCGGGCTCGTGAACTCGTACTGGCACGTCGCACTGCCACCGCTCGGCGCCTGACCGGGCGCGCTCTCTCCGGTGGCTTGATCCCCGCAGCCCCGCCCAGGGGCCCTGTGGCGTGCGCCCGTTCTCGGAACCTCTCCCCTTGACGGTCTTCGACGACGGAAGTTCACGACTGTGCCGAATCGTTTGTCCGCGCCTGCGCGCGTTCGTCTGACCCCCGCCCCCCGCCGCGCCCGGCTGCTCGACGGGCCGGTGCCGATCCTGGCCTCCGCGCTGCTGTGGGGCACCACCGGGACGGCCGCCTCGCTGGCGCCCGCCGCCGCCCCGGCGACCGGGATCGGCTCCGCCGCCCTGGTGCTCGGCGGGCTGCTGCTGTTCCTCACCGACCGCACCGCCCGGCGGCTGCCCCGGCGGTGCACTCCGCGCGAACGGTGGCTCCTGGTGCTGGGGGCCGTCGCGGTCACCGGGTACCCGCTCAGCTTCTACCCGGCGGCGGCCCGCACCGGCGTTGCGGTGGCCACGGTGATCGCGCTGGGGAGCGCGCCGGTGTTCACCGGGCTGCTCGGGTGGCTCGCCCGGCAGGGGAGGCCAGGTGCACGCTGGGCCGGGGCCACGGCGCTGTCCGTGGCGGGCTGCGCAATGCTGGTCCTGGGCCCCGAACTCACGGGCGGCGGCGCCTCGATGGACCTGGTCGGCGTCCTGCTGGCGGCGCTCTCCGGGCTCTCGTACGCGGTGTACTCGCTGATCGGCGGTCGGCTGATCTCGGCCGGGCACCCGTCCGGCGGGGTGATGGGTGCGATGTTCGGCGCGGCCGCGCTGCTGGTGCTGCCGGTGCCGGCGGCCGGCCCGACCGGCTGGCTGCTCTCGGTGCGCGGCGCGGGCGTCGTGCTGCACCTCGCGGTGATCACCACCTTCCTCGCCTACCGCCTGTTCGGCCACGGTCTGCGGCGCACCCCGGCCCGGACCGCCACCACCCTGACCCTCGCCGAGCCGGCCGTGGCGGCCGTGCTCGGCGTCGCCGCCCTGGGTGAGCGGCTGCCCGCGCTCTCCTGGTGCGGCCTGGCGGTGCTGGCCGGGGGCCTGGCGTTCCTCGCCCTGCCGGGCCGGCGGCGGCCGGATCCGGCCCGTAGCCGATCTTGACCGTGTTCGGGCGACTACGATCAGCCGATATGACGACGCCGCCCGATGAAGGCATCCACCCGTTCCGCATCGCCGTCCCGGAGAGCGACCTGGAGGACCTGCGCCAACGCCTCGACCGAACCCGCTGGCCGGACGAATTGCCGGGCGTCGGCTGGGCGTACGGCGTCCCGCGCGACTACCTGACGGAACTGGCGCGGTACTGGCGGCACGAGTACGACTGGCGGGCCGCCGAGGAGCGGCTCAACCGGTGGCCGCAGTTCACCACGACGATCGACGGCGCCAACATCCACTTCCTGCACGTCCGTTCGGCAGAGCCGGACGCCGTGCCGCTGCTGCTGTCGCACGGCTGGCCCGGGTCCATCGTGGAGTTCACCGAGCTCATCGGGCCGCTCACCGACCCCCGGGCGCACGGCGCGGAGGGGGCGCCCGCCTTCCACCTGGTGATCCCGAGCCTGCCCGGGTTCGGCTTCTCCGGGCCCACCCGGGAGACCGGCTGGGAGTACCGGCGGGTCGCGGCGGCCTTCGCCGAGCTGATGCGGCGGCTGGGCTACGACGCGTACGGGGTGCAGGGCGGCGACTGGGGCTCGGCGATCTCGCGGGAGCTCGGCCGGGTGCACCCCGAGCGGGTGATCGGGGTGCACCTCAACCTGGTCCCGGGAGCCGCGGCGGAGACCGAGCCCACCGAGGAGGAACTGGCCGCGCTGGCCGCGCCGGAGCGGGCGCGGATGCTGGCCTCCTGGGAGCGGATGCGCGAGTGGAACCGGGAGCGCAAGGGCTACGCGGACATCCAGACCACCCGGCCGCAGACCCTCGCCTACGCCCTCACCGACTCGCCGGTCGGCCAACTGGCCTGGATCGCGGAGAAGTTCAAGGAGTGGACGGACTCGGCGGAGCGTCCCGAGGACGCCGTCAGCCGGGACGACCTGCTCACCAACGTGATGCTCTACTGGCTCACCGGGACGGCGGGCTCCTCGGCCCGGCTCTACTACGAGCGGGCCCACGCCGACTACTGGGGCCGGCCCGCCGAGCCGTCGACCGCCCCTACCGCCGTGGCCCTGTTCCCGGCGGAGAACTTCCTGGTCCTGCGGCACATCGCGGAGCGGACGAACACCATCGTGCGCTGGACGGAGCTGGACCGGGGCGGCCACTTCGCGGCGATGGAGCAGCCGGACCTGCTGGCCGCCGACATCAGGGCCTTCTTCGGCGGACTGCGGACGGCGGCCGGCTAGGCCCAATGCTGGTGACTTTAGGTTGTGTCGCGCGGGGTGACGGTTGGTGTTGCTGGTTGTGGTGGTGGCCAGTTGTGGTGCTGGGCGCG
>NZ_JBEPAK010000144.1:0-18020 GCF_040298565.1 Kitasatospora sp. NPDC001539
GGCCGGGCGACCGGCCCGACCCCGCCGACGGGTGGTGCGGGTTACCGGTTGCCGGAGCGTCCGGTGGTGGTGCCGTGCGAGGCCGTCCCCCCAGAGGCCTTGACGGACTGGTTGCCCTGGCCGTTCTTCGGGGCGCCGGCGCCGGTGACGACGCCCTTGCCGGGCACCGGGGTGCCGCTGCCGGGGACGAGGGACTTGGCGGGCTTGCGGGTGGTGTCGCCGGGACCGGCCGGGACCGGCGTGGCGACGCCCTGCGGCACGACCGTCTTGTCCGTCGGGGCCGGGGCCGGGACGGACTTGGCCGCGACGCTCGGCGCGACGGCGGCCGGGGCGGCCGGCGCGCTGCCGGCGGGCAGCTGCAGGACGACACCGCTCTGCAGGGCGCCCGGGGACACCCAGCCGGACAGCGTACCGGCGTAGGACGAACCGAAGGCGGTCGATCCGATGGACAGCTTCTGAGTGGTTCCGGTCGGCATGGTGGCCTGGACCTGAACACCGGCCGGCGCGTTGACCGTGACGGTGTTGCCGATCTTGTAGGCGGTCACCTGGCCGGCCGCGACTGCGTTGCTCCAGGCCGCCCGGCGCTGGAACTCCTGGCCGATCTCGCGCTCGCTGAGGTTCACGATCGGGGTGTTGTCGGCGTGCAGCGAGCGGTAGGTGCCGAGGATCTTCTCCAGCACCGGGTACAGGATGCGGTCCTCGGAGAGGTTCGACTGGTGCACGAAGTGCGGCCGCGGGTCGTTGCTCAGCACGTGGCCGAGGTCGATCCGGGCCTCCAGCGGCACGATGTACGACTGGTAGCCGGTGGTGGTGTCCAGCGGCTGCGACAGGCAGGTGGAGTTGGCGTTGTTCTCGCAGACGCCGCTGCCGCCGTTGGCCTTGCTGGTGTAGATCCAGTTGTACTCGTCGGTCTCCTCCTTCGCCGTGCCGGCGTTGTAGAAGACGTTCATCGGGTAGCGCGGCACGGTCAGCGTGGACGAGCCGACGGCCCGCTGGGCGGGCTCGCGGGAGGCGTCGCTGCCGGTGAACTTGATGCCGTTGGCGGCGAGCGCCGGCGCCAGGTTCGGGTTGTCGCTGGTCTCCTGCGGGGCGGTCAGCAGACCGGAGTGCTCGCCGGTGACGAGCGCCTGCGGGTCGGGCTTGAGGCCGTTCTTGGTGGCCCAGTCGAAGTTCTGCTTGATCTGGGTCGAGATGGTGTTCTGGTCGACCCAGACGGTGTTGCCCGAGGCGTCCTTGGTGCACTTCCACGGCACCACGCTGACGTCCTGCACGCAGCCCAGGTACGGGTGGGTGTAGGTGTGGTTCACCCAGCGGTAGCTGGTCTGGTCGGCGATCAGCTGGTTGGCGGTCGGGTCCACCGTGGTCTGGTGGTCGGACTTCCAGTCCTCGCTGCCGCCGCCGTTGAACACCATGTCCAGCGTGAAGTTGTTGGCGGCCTGCCACTGCTTGAGGTAGGTGGAGTCCTCCTGCGTCATCCGGATCGGGTTGGCGCTGTCCGGGGTGCCGGGCGGGCAGGTGACGTCGCCGGGGGTGCACTTGAGCACCGTGTCCCAGCGGTCGTCGGCCAGGAAGACGTCGTCCACGTGGGTGGCGAAGTAGTTGCGGTCGTAGCCGAGGTGGACGCCCTGGGTGATCCAGTCGACCATGCCGCGGGCCAGCAGCCGGTACTGCTGCTGGTACTGGTTGTACACGAAGGTGACGACCAGCTCCTTGCGGCCGTCGTGGGTGTACTCGCCGACCAGCGAGCCCCGGGAGGTCGAGCTCGGGATCGCCGCGTCGACCAGCGGCACGAAGGAGGCGCCGGACGGCAGGTTGGCGAGCGGGGTCGCCAGGTAGCCGTAGCTCTCACCCACGGTGGGGTCGTTGTCCTCGAACGGCACGCTGCCCTTGAGGTACCCGAACGGGCCCGAAGTTCCGGCGGTGGTGGTGGCGGCCTGGATTCCGTCGAGCGTGCCGACGAAACCGGGATTCTGCGCGTAGTTCAGGCCCACCGCGGGGCTGGCCCAGGTGTACGCGTCAATCTGCCGCACGTTGAAAGCGGCTTCGTACGTCGCGATCGCCGTCATCTCGGCGGCGCTGTTGGGGAAGGGGTTTTCGTTGGGCAGCACGATGCCCTGGTACTTCCCGCGGGGCTGCCCGTTCACCGTGTCGCTCAGGAAAGCGGCGTTGATCACGGGGCGATTGGTGTCATTGAGGCTGACGACCTTGTACGGCGTCCCCTGGCTCTTCAGCTCGGCGACGATCGCCGCGACGGACGGTCCACCGTCGTCGACGACCAGGACGGTGAGGTCGATCCTGGGCGGCGTCGTGTCGCCGTGGGCCAGGGTGATCTGCAGGCCGCTGGCCAGCAGAACTGCCGCCGCGCACGCGGCGACTCTTCGGGTCGCTCGACCCATGGTTGATCCTCCCCTTGGGGCCGGCGCAGCGCTGCTCTGCGCTCGCCCGCCCGTGTAGCTGTTCGCGGGCAGCAGGCTGCCCGGCGCCCATCCTGGTCGAGGGTCGACGGTGCGAGGGACCAAAAGGGCGAGAGTGCAGCGAACCTGTTACCTACGTTCATGGCGAAGCCATGGCGGCGCTGATTGTGACCGTAACCGGACCGCTCACGCAAATAATGAATTGAAAATGAAAAAACGGAAGCCGAGTGCTACACCTGGTGACCGAGAGTGCGGCTCAGGGCGGTTCCGCGGGACACCTACACTGTCGTCGTCGCGCCTGACACTCTTGCACATCTTGCCGGGCCGACGGGCAGGTTCATGCAATATCGGGCACCCCTGTGCCATGTGACAGTCCGAATATGCAATGGAGGCGCGCGGGTGACCGATCGGCAGATCGAGTCCGAGCGAATCGGGGGCCCGCGGAATGCGCTCCCGGAACCGGACGGAACGGAGCTGGTCGGGCGCAGTCTCGGTCTGCGCGGTGCGCTGAACGCCCGGGATCTGGGTGGCTACCGGACGGCCGACGGGCGCGCGGTCCGCGGTGGGGCGGTCCTGCGCAGCGATGGCCTGAACCACCTCACCGCCGATGACCTCGGCCCGCTGGGCGCGCTCGGCCTGCGCCGGGTGGTGGACCTGCGCAGCGCCGAGGAGGTCCGCGAGGCCGGCCCGGACCGGCTGCCGGAGGGCGTGATCCTGCACCACGTACCGCTCTGGGCCGTCGACTTCGACATCCACCTGACGCTGCGCACCGCGCTGGCCGACCGCAGCGCGCGCAAGCAGCGCGCCCTGCTCGGCGACGGCCGGGCGGCCGCGATGATGACCGGCCTGTACCGCTGGTTCGTCACGGACGCCGGGGCTCGGGAGAGCTTCGCCGCCCTGCTGCGGCTGCTGGCCGCGCCGGACGGCGTGCCGCTGCTGTTCCACTGCTCGGCGGGCAAGGACCGCACCGGCTGGGCCGCGGCGCTGGTGCTGACCGCCCTCGGCGTGGACCGCGAGACCGTGCTCGCCGACTACCTGCTCACCAACGAGCGGTCCGCCCCGGCGGTGGCCCGGGTGCTGGAGGAGCTCGGCAGCCGCGGCCTGATGCGCGAGCCCGAGCTCCTCCTGCCGGTCTTCCGGGCGGACCGCGGCTACCTGGACGCGGCCTTCGCGGAGGTCGAGGCCGGCTGGAGCGGCTTCGACGCGTTCTGGCGGGAGGGGCTCGGGCTGGACGACGAGGTGTCGGACGGGCTGCGGGCCAACCTGCTGGACGGCCCGGCGGTCTGAGGGCCGTCCGGGGCCGGCCGGTCAGCCCGCGCCGATCGGTCTTCGCAGATCGGCCCTGCGCCGATCAGCCCTCGCTGATCAGCCCCTCGCGGAGCTGGGTGAGCGTCCTGGTGAGCAGGCGCGAGACGTGCATCTGGGAGATCCCGATCTCCTCGCCGATCTGCGACTGGGTGAGGTTGCCGAAGAACCGCAGCATGATGATCCGGCGCTCGCGCGGCGGCAGCTTGGCCAGCAGCGGCTTGAGCGACTCGCGGTACTCCACGCCCTCCAGCGCGAGGTCCTCGTAGCCGAGCCGCTCGGCCAGCGGCCCGTCGCTGTCCTCCTCGCCGGGGCTGGAGTCCAGGGAGCTCGCGGTGTACGCGTTGCCCACGGCGAGGCCCTCGACCACGTCCTCCTCGCTGACCCCGAGGCAGGCGGCCAGCTCGGCGACGGTGGGGGAGCGGTCCAGCCGCTGGGCCAGCTCGTCCCCGGCCTTGGTCAGCGCCAGCCGCAGCTCCTGGAGCCGCCGCGGCACCCGGACCGACCAGCTGGTGTCCCGGAAGAAGCGCTTGATCTCGCCGACCACGGTCGGCATCGCGAAGGTGGGGAACTCCACCCCGCGCTCCGGGTCGAAGCGGTCGATCGCCTTGATCAGGCCGATCGTGCCGACCTGGACGATGTCCTCCATCGGCTCGTTGCGGCTGCGGAAGCGCGCCGAGGCGTAGCGGACCAGCGGCAGGTTGAGCTCGATCAGGGTGTCGCGGACGTAGGTGTGCTCCCCGCTGCCCGGCTCCAGTGCGGCCAGCCGCAGGAAGAGCGAGCGGGAGAGCGTCCGGGTGTCCAGCCCGGAGCCGGGCGGCGTCTCGGACGGAGCTCCGGGACCGGGCGGCTCCGTGGAACCGGCCCGCTGGCGCGGGATCAGGTCCTGGGCCACCACCGTGGCCTCGGTCTGACCAGCGTGGATCTCCGCAGTGCCCAGCTCTCCGGACATGCACCCACCCCCTCGTGACTGACAGCTGAACGGGGGCCGACGCACGGAGGTTCCCGGCGGGGCCCAACCCCCTGCATACCGGAACACGGTGCACGGCAAACCCGAACGTCGCAAGATGTCACGCCGGGGTAACGCGCTGCAATCTCACTCTTCCCAGGAGTTGCCGGTGCGAAGCCTGGTCAGGATCCGCGAGAGCAGCCGGGAGACGTGCATCTGGGACATCCCCAGCTCGGTGCTGATCTGCGACTGGGTGAGGTTGGCGAAGAAGCGCAGCATGACGATCCGCCGTTCCCGCTCGGGGAGTTGGACCAGCAGGTGGCGGACCATGTCGCGGTGCTCGACCTCGGCCAGTGCGGAGTCCTCGTACCCGAGCCGGTCCAGCAGGGCGAGTCCGCCCTCGTGCTCCTGCGCGGCCTCCAGGGACGCCGCGTTGTAGGCCCGCCCGGCGTCCAGGCAGGCCCGGACGTCCTCCTCGGGGATCCGCAGGCTGGCGGCGATCTCGGGGACCTTGGGAGCCCGTCCGTGCAGCACCGTCAGTTCCTCCATGGCGCCGCTGACCTGGACCCACAGCTCCTGGAGCCGGCGCGGCACGTGCATGGTGCGGACGTTGTCCCGGAAGTAGCGCTTGATCTCGCCCAGGATGGTCGGCAGCGCGTAGGTGGGGAACTGGACGCCGCGGCTGGGGTCGAAGCGGTCGATCGCGTTGATCAGGCCGATGGTGCCGACCTGGACGACGTCCTCCATCGGCTCGCTGCGGCTGCGGAAGCGGGTGGCCGCGTAGCGGACCAGCGGGATGTTCACCTCGATCAGCGCGGCCCGGACCCGCTCCCGCTCGGGGGCGTCCGGCGGCAGTTCGGCGAGCCGCTCGAACAGCACCCGGGTCAGCGTCCGGACGTCCATGGCCGGGCGGCCGCCGGTGCCGCGCAGTCCGTCCGGGCGGAGCTCGCCGGCCGGGCTGATGATCGCAGCCAGAACGTCGTCCACGGACACGTCACCCCTCCATAGTCGACAACGGCGGGCCCTGCGGATCGGGTGTCGCGGCTGGGTCGTTCACCTCGCCATGTCCGGCAAAACCGGTCATAGCATCACAAGGTGGGCACAGGTCGGGCAAGCACCCGACGGAGGTGTGTTGGTGCGGTATTCGGCCGCTCCCGGCCCCGGCGACGAGGCGCGGCACGGGTCGTTCCCGGGCGGAGCAGGACACCCCGCCCGGGGGCCGGGCGGGGCGAGGCGGGCCGTCCGGGGTACGGCCCGGGGATCAGACCTCGATGTCGGCGATCACCCAGGTGGCGAACTCGCGCCACTGGGCCGCCGCGGCCTGGTGGGCCGGGTGGGTCAGGTAGGCCTGCAGGGACTCGCGGTCCTCGACCAGGCTGTTGATCGCGTAGTCGTACGCGATGTCCCGCTCGGTGGTGTTCCAGCCGCACTCCCACTCGCGCAGCTCGGGGATCAGCGCGCCGAGCCCGGCGAACGCCTCGGCGCCCGCGCGCACGCGCTCTTCGTCCTTGGTGACGCCGTCGTCGAGCTTGAACAGGACCAGGTGCCGGATCACGATTGCCGCTCCTCGCGGACGGGGGTAAAGGTCCCGCACACCGTAGCCGGTGCGCCGGAACCGGGCGCGGACCGTCCGGTCCGTGGGTGGAGCGCTACTTGATCAGGCCGGTCATGAAGGTGCCGACGGCCTTGGCGGCGTTGGAGATGCCCTCGAAGCCGAGCTGGACGAGCTCCGCGGAGCGGGCGGGGGAGGTGATGATCGAGTAGAGCACGAAGATGAGCAGGAGGACCATGCCGATCTTCTTCGCCTGCGCCATCGCGACCTTCCTCCCTGCTGTGGGCCGCCGCCGTCCGGGTCCCCGAGCGGCCCCGCAGGGCAGCTTATCCACCGGACGGGCTATCAAGTGAGAGACGCGTTCGTCCGGCGGGACGAAGGTCCCCGCGAGTGGGGGCTTTCTCCGGGTGCCCGGGCGGAGGCCGGACGGCAGGATGGAGGGCGTACCGGGGATCTGGCAGGAATCGACCGGTACGTGGAACCGGAGCTCCCCGCTGTGGGACCGGTCGCCGCGGCTTCCCCCCCCCCACGCGGCACCGGTTGTGGGACTCCGCCGGGGGAGCGGTGCGTCCCCCCGAGCCGCTCCCCCTCCTCGGGCTCCGCGGAGCCGGGCAACGGTGGTCGTCAGCCCGGGAACCCGGAGCCCTCCCGCGTCCGAGGGTGCGCGGAAACGCCGAGGGCCCGTCCGGAATCGGACGGGCCCTCGGGCTTTCCAGCGGTAGCGGTGGGATTCGAACCCACGGTGGAGTTGCCCCCACACACGCTTTCGAGGCGTGCTCCTTTGGCCGCTCGGACACGCTACCGAGGGGAACTCTACCGGACGGGTGGCGCGGTCACGAAATCCGTGTCGGGCGGGCCGTCGCCGGGCTCAGCGGTGGGTGTCGAAGAAGGCGCGCAGCTGCTCGCCGCACTCCTCGGCGAGGACGCCCCAGATCACCTCGGGGCGGTGGTTGAGCCGGCGGTCGCGCATCACGTCGAAGAGCGAGCCGGCCGCGCCGGCCTTCTCGTCGACGGCGCCGTAGACCACCCGGTCGATCCGGGACAGCACGATCGCGCCGGCGCACATCGTGCAGGGCTCCAGCGTGACCACCAGGGTGCAGCCGCTCAGCCGCCACTCCCCGACCTTCGCGGCCGCCTGTCGGATCGCGACCACCTCGGCGTGCGCGGTCGGGTCGCCGACCGCCTCGCGCTCGTTGTGGCCGCGCCCGAGCACCTCGCCGTCGGGGCCCAGCACGAGGGCCCCGACCGGTACGTCACCGGTGGCCGGCGCCAGGGCGGCCTCGGCGATGGCGAGGCGCATCGGCGCCGCCCAGCGGTCACGGACCGGGTCGGGGCGGACGGGCGCGGGCAACGGGGGCACGTGCGGGACGACGAGCGGGGAGGACGCGGGCTGCATGGCATCCAGTGTCGGGCATCCGTCCGCTAGCGGACCGCCTCCAGGACCTCGCCGCAGCCCAGGGCCTCGGCGATCTCCTCCAGGGCGTCGCCGGGCACCGCGCCCTCGCCGCTGAGGGCGAGCAGCTCTTCGGAGGCCAGACCGAACTCGGTGAGCAGGTGGGCGTCGCCGAGCGGCCCGACCGGGACGCCGCCGAGGGCGTCGGCGTCCTCGTCGTCCTGCTCCTCCGTCTCCTCGGCCTCGTCCAGGAGGTGGTCCAGGTCACCGAACTCGCTCTCGCCGGCCTGGTCGACCAGCTCGTCGGTGAGGACGGAGCCGTAGGAGCTGCGGGCGGCGGCGGCACCGTCGGAGACGAAGATCCGCGGGTCCTCCTCGCCGTCCACCCGGACGATGGCGAACCAGGCGTCCTCCTGTTCGATGAAGATCAGGACGCTGTCGTCGTCCTGCGCCGAGCCGCGGGCCAGGTCGGCCAGATCGGCCAGCGTTTCGACGTCGTCGAGTTCCGTCTCGCTCACATCCCACCCGTCCTCGGTGCGAGCAAGCACTGCAGCGAAGTACGCCACCAGGGACACTCCCAAGATCATCGGTCTCGGCTGTCGGCGCGCCGGGCAACGCGGAAATCTGGCCGCCCCCGCGCCAGAGGCGGTCCGCCTGTTCGGACCGTCCCATCGGAATCGTGACAGAAAGCCCGCCCTTGCGGGGGGTGTTCGGCAGCGCGTCTTTGCAGGTCGTGTCGGAAGGACCGGGCGGCGTACGGCCGGGTCGGGCCGCGTCCCCTCCGGCGGCGGTCGAAAGTTGCTCCGAACGCCAGTCCGACGGGCGGGCCGAGCCGGGCCCCGCTTCAGACCCGGCCCAGACCCGGTCCAGACCCGGCCCAGACCCGGCTCGGATCCGTCTCAGATCCGGAACGTCCGCATCCGCGCCGCTTCGCGCATCCGGCGTTCCTTGGTCCGCCGGGGTTGGACCCGCTCCCTCAACTCGCGGGCCTCGGCGAGCTCACGGAGGAAGACGGCCCGCCGCTTGCGGCGCTCCGCCTCGGTCTCCGGAGGGTCGTGCGGCGGGCCGGCGCCGAGCGCCGCCCTGCCGACGGGCTCGTCCGCCGAGCCGTCCCCGGCTTTCGGGTTGCTCGTCATAAGACGTGACATTCCCAGAACGCGCGGGTTGATACCACAGCAGCCGGTTCCGTCCGGAGATCCGCGGCGCGTCACGGCGTGTCACGGTGGCGTCACCCGTGCTGGTGGGCGGCTGTGGCACGGCGTGTCGTACAGGCGTCCAGGACCGGGCTAACCTCGTTGCATGCGTCTCCACGTCGTCGACCACCCCCTGGTCGCCCACAAGCTCTCCACCCTGCGCGACGAGCGCACCGACTCGCCGACCTTCCGTCGCCTGACCGACGAGCTGGTGACCCTCCTCGCCTACGAGGCCACCCGGGACGTCCGCACCGACGAGGTGGAGATCACCACGCCCGTGGCGGTCACGCTCGGCACCCGGCTCAGCTACCCGCGTCCGCTGGTCGTGCCGATCCTGCGGGCCGGCCTCGGCATGCTGGACGGGATGACCCGGCTGCTGCCGACCGCCGAGGTGGGCTTCCTCGGCATGGTGCGCAACGAGGAGACCCTGGAGGCCTCCACGTACGCCACCCGGATGCCCGACGACCTCTCCGGCCGCCAGGTCTACGTGCTCGACCCGATGCTGGCCACCGGCGGCACCCTGGTCGCCGCGATCAAGATGCTGATCGAGCGCGGCGCCACCGACGTCACCGCCGTGGTGCTGCTGGCCGCGCCCGAGGGCGTCGAGGTGATGCGGCGTGAGCTGGCCGACCTGCCGGTCACCGTGGTCACCGCCGCCCTGGACGAGCGGCTGAACGAGAACGGCTACATCGTTCCCGGCCTGGGCGACGCGGGCGACCGGCTGTACGGCACCGCGGGCTGAGCCCCCGGCGTACGACCGGCCCCCGCGTACGCCCCCCGAACGCCCGAGAGCCCCCCGGCACCGTCTCGCCGGGGGGCTCCTGCGCGTCCGTCGGGCCTCAGCAGCTGCCGGGGGAGCTCGGGGTGGGGGACGGCTTGGTGGCCAGGGCCAGGGCGGCGGCCGCCTGGTTCTCGTCCAGCAGGGCGTTGTAGCTGTCGCCGATCACGAAGTCGACGGTGCCGTCGGTACGGGCGTCGGCGGTGACGGTGGCCCCGGCGATCTGGGAGCCGACCAGCGTGCCGGCCCCGGCGCCGGCCGGGCCCGCGATCACCTGGGCGGTGCCGGGCACCTTCTTGTCCAGCTCGGCCGGGGCGTTGCCGACCTTGCCGATGGTGAAGCCGCGCTTCTTGAGCTCCTCGGCGGTCCGCCCGGCCAGGCCGGCCTTGGTGGTGGCGTTGTAGACGTTCACCGTGACGGCCGAGGCCTGGGGGATGGCGTGCGGGTCGCCGGCGGGGGCGCCCGGGGTGCCGGAGGCCGCCGGGGCGCCCGGGCTCGCGCCCGGCGTCGGGGCGGCCAGCGGCTTGCCGGACGGCGTCGCGCAGGCCTGGGCGGAGGCGTTGCGGCCCTTGCCGGTGAAGATGTCGTAGAGCTGCAGGCCGCCGAGCGCGATCAGGGCCAGCGCGAGCAGGCCGGCGAGGGCGGCGATCACCTTGCGGCTCTTCTTCGGGGGCCGGCCCAGCCGTGGATAGGCGTTGCCGGTGATGCGGTACTGCTTCCCCTTGAGGCCTTGGGGAGTCAACATGCTCACGGTTTGTCTCCCCCTCGTGCCGGGGCGGGGTCGGGATGACGGGTGGGCCGGGCGGGCCGGGTAGAGGCGCCCCCCACGTGCGGGCGGATCCCCTGGTCGCGGCCGTAGTCAGCAGATTAGTGCCGTACGGCTGCGAAGGTACTAAACGATCATCATCTGGAGTAGCCCGGCACCCGAAAGGAGGCACCCGGGTATGCGCGGACCGCCCTCCGCCGGGGGCGGACGGGCGGTCCGAGAGGTTTCGCAGGGCGCCCCGGGCCGTCCGGGGTGGGGCGCCGTCAGTCCATTTCGAGCACGCGGGCGTGCAGCACCTGGCGCTGCTGCAGCGCGGCCCGTACGGCCCGGTGCAGCCCGTCCTCCAGGTAGAGGTCGCCGTGCCACTTCACCACGTGGGCGAAGAGGTCCCCGTAGAAGGTCGAGTCCTCGGCCAGCAGGGTTTCCAGGTCGAGTTGGCCCTTGGTGGTCACCAGCTGGTCGAGCCGCACCGGACGCGGGGCGACGTCAGCCCACTGGCGGGTGCTCGTCCGGCCGTGATCCGGGTACGGCCGCCCATTGCCGATGCGCTTGAAGATCACACGGAAAGCCTACCGTTTGGGCGGCGGATGGCGCAGCAGCCGCGACGCCGCCACGCGCACGGGTGTGAACTGCGGATGGACGAATGCGGCTGTTTGATGGGAAATGTCGCGAACATCGGTCCGGTTCCGATCGGATCCCGGTCCGACCGTGACCCGAATCCGAAGCGTCCCGATCCGTCCAGGAGCGTGCACGATGTCCTCCGCCCCCACCCCGCCGACCGTCCGGGAGATCGCCGACGGGTACGCCTTCACCGGGCCGGCGCTCGACCTCGGTGCGGTGCTGCTGGACGGCACCGCCTACCCGGAGGCCCCGGTGCGCATCCCGCTCGGGGTGCTCAACCGGCACGGGCTGGTCGCCGGGGCCACCGGCACCGGGAAGACCAAGACCCTCCAGCTGATCGCGGAACAGCTCTCCGCCCAGGGCGTGCCGGTGTTCCTCGCCGACATCAAGGGGGACGTCTCCGGCGTCGCCGCGCCCGGCGCGCCGAGCGAGCGCACCGCCTCCCGCGCCGCCGAGGTCGGCCAGCAGTGGACGCCGCAGGGCTGCCCCACGGAGTTCTACGCGCTCGGCGGGCAGGGCACCGGCATCCCGATCCGGGCCACCGTCACCAGCTTCGGGCCGCTGCTGCTGGCCAAGGTGCTGGACCTGAACGAGACCCAGGAGGCCTCGCTCAGCCTGGTGTTCCACTACGCCGACGGCAAGGGCCTGGAGCTGTACGACCTCAAGGACCTCACCGCGGTGATCGCCTTCCTCACCTCGCCCGAGGGGAAGGAGGAGCTGCGGACCATCGGCGGCCTCTCCGCGGCCACCGCCGGGGTGATCCTGCGGGCCCTCACCGTGCTCGAGAACGAGGGCGCCGGGGCGTTCTTCGGCGAACCCGAGTTCGACACCGCCGAACTGCTGCGGACCGCGCCGGACGGCAGGGGCGTCGTCTCGGTGCTGGAGCTGCCCGCCGTCCAGGACCGGCCGCGGCTGTTCTCCACCTTCCTGATGTGGCTGCTCGCCGACCTCTACCAGGAACTGCCGGAGGTCGGGGACCCGGACAAGCCCAAGCTGGTCTTCTTCTTCGACGAGGCGCACCTGCTGTTCCGCGGTGCGTCCAAGGCCTTCCTGGAAGCGATCACCCAGACCGTGCGGCTGATCCGCTCCAAGGGCGTCGGCATCTTCTTCGTGACCCAGACGCCGAAGGACGTCCCCTCCGAGGTGCTCGCCCAGCTGGGCAACCGGGTGCAGCACGCGCTGCGCGCCTTCACCCCCGACGATGCCAAGGCGCTCAAGGCGACCGTCTCGACCTTCCCGCGCTCCTCGTACGACCTCGGCGCGGTGCTCACCTCGCTGGGCACCGGGGAGGCGGTGGTGACCGTGCTCTCCGAGAAGGGCGCGCCGACGCCGGTGGCGGTGACCAGGCTGCGGGCACCGCAGTCGCTGATGGGGCCGATCGAGCCGGCGGCGTTGCAGGCCGCCGTGGACGCCTCGGCGTTGACGGCGCGCTACCGGGACGCGGTCGACCGCGAATCGGCTTACGAGAAGCTGGCCGCGCGGGCGCCCCGGCCGGAGCCGGCGCCGGCCGACGCGGGGCAGGCCGACGCGGGGCCGGGTGCCTCCGGGCCCGCTGAGGGGCGGGGGCACGCGCCCCGGCCGGAGGCGGCGAAGGAGAAGGAGGGCGTGGGCGGGCTGCTGGGGTCGCTGCTCAGCAATCCGACCGTGAAGTCCTTCGCCCGCTCGGCCGGGAGGCAGCTCGGGCAGGAGATCTCGCGCAGCCTGTTCGGGACGTCCAAGCGGCGGCGGTGACCCGTGGGCCGACGCCGGTCCCGGCCGGCGCCCGGCGCCGGGCCCCGGCCCCGTCGTACCGGCGCGGCGGTGGGCCCCGGCCCCGCCGGCCGGTCTCGGCGGTGGTCCCTCAGCCGGTGAGGGCGGTGCCGATCCGGTCGAGCGAGGACAGCCTCATCAGCCCGTAGTGGTAGAACTCCACCTCCGGGACGCCGAGTTCGCGCAGGACGGTGAGCTTGGCGGCGAGGTTCTCCGGGCCGTCGCAGTCCGAGGCCATCGGACGCAGGATCACCGCCATCCGGTCCGGGCGGACCCCGTGCAGGGCGAAGGCGGCGAGCTTCTCCCGGACGGCCTCCGGAGTCCTCGCGTAGCCGAGGGTCTCGATCTGGTCGACGGCCTTCGCGAGGGCGGGCAGGTCGATGCCGGACAGCCAGCCCTTGCCGGGGCCGCCGCCGTCCATGAAGCTCAGCCGCATGCCGTGGTCGCGGGCGCGCCCGGCGAGGTCGGCGGCCAGCGCCGTGACGGTGGCGGCGGAGGCGTCCACGTAGGCGGCGAAGGCGCCGTCGGCGAGGGCGCTCAGGTCGGCGGGTTCGGCAGCCGCCCGCTGGTCGGCCAGCCGGTGGCGCAGCTCGGCCCGCACCGCTTCGGCGACCTCCTCGGCGGGGACGCCGGCGCCGGTGGCGGCGGCACGGCAGTGCGGGCAGAAGCAGACGCCGAGCAGGGCCTCGGCGGTCGGGCCCAGCTCCTCGAAGTAGCGCTCGTGGTGGTGGCCGTGGCGCAGGCCGTGGAAGTGCAGGGACTCGGCGCGGATCGCGTCCACGCCGTACCGGGCCAGCTCGTCGACCAGGGTCAGCGCGTAGTCGCGGACCTCCGGGGCGGCCGGGCAGAGTTCGGTGAGGTGGCGGTCGCCGAAGGCGTTGGCCGGCGCGCAGTCGGGGTGGAGGAAGCCGAGCCGGTCGTTGTGGCAGAACACCGTCCAGGCGTGCAGTTTCATGCCCCGCCGGCCGGCCTCGGCGGCGGCCTCGGCGAAGGGGTCCCGGTCGCCGATCGCGGTGGAGGGCAGGGGCGTCAGGCGGCGGCCCCGCCAGCGGGCCGGGTCGGGGCGGAAGTAGGCGGCGCCGGGCTCCAGGTAGCGGATCACCCGGCGGGGGTTGTGCGGGAAGACGTCGCGGGCCTCGTGGTAGACCGAGGCCAGGGTGACGCCGCCGACTCCGGCGCGGTCGGTGAGGTTGCCGAAGAAGGTGTCGGCGCCCTCGTCGAGCAGGTCGGTGGCGAAGGCGAGGACGGACGACTCCACGGCGCGGCTCCGGAGCTGGGGGCGGGTGCGCCGTTCACGCTAGCCGCAGGGGTCGGGAATGGTCTATACCGGGGCTCCCGGGTGGCCTACAGGCCGAGGTCGTCCAACTGCTGGAGCAGGGCCGCGTGGGAGCCGGTCGCGCCGGGGGCCGTCGGCACGGGCTCCGGCTGCGGCGGGTTGCGCAGCAGCACGGCGGCGGCCAGTCCGCCGACCAGGCCGCCGAGGTGGCCCAGCCAGCTGACGCCCTGGGTCACCGGCAGTACCCCGATCAGCAGGCTGGAGTAGAGCGCGGCGACGGCGATGCCGACCGCGGCGTCCAGCACCCTGCGGTCGAGGACCCCGCGCAGCACCACGTAGCCGAGGTAGCCGTAGACCATGCCGCTGGCGCCGACCGTCACGGCCTCCGGGCGCTCCAGGAGCCAGACCAGCAGCCCGCCGGACACCATGATCACCAGGCTGGCCAGCAGGAACCTGCGCATGCCCCGGTAGGCGGCCAGGAAGCCGAGCACGAACAGCGGCCAGGAGTTGTTCGATATGTGCTCCCAACTTCCGTGCAGGAACGGCATGGTGAACATCTCCGGCAGGTCGTCGACGCGCTGGGAGCGCAGACCGTACTCCCGGGACAGCCCGTAGTCGTCCAGCCAGTTCACCACCTGCACGGACCAGATGACGGCCTGGAGGCCGAGCATGGTGACCAGGGCGCGGCGGGAATCCGCGAGCAGGCGGGTGAAGGAGGTGGCCATGACGTCGACTCTAGGGGCCGACGGATCGGACGTGCACCCCACTACAGTGATCGATGACGGCCGGGTTGGCGGCCGTCGACCGCCTGTCGAGAGGTGACTGACCCCCATGAGTGTTCGTCCGCCGCTGCCGTACGAGTTCCTGCCGCAGGTGCCGTCCTTCCCGCTGAGCAGCCGGGACTTCACCGAAGGCGCCACGCTGGGCGAGGAGTTCATCCACTCCGGCGGCAACCTGTCGCCGCACCTGGCCTGGTCGGGCGTGCCCGAGGCCACCAGGAGCATCGCCGTCACCTGCTACGACCCGGACGCCCCGACCGGCTCCGGCTGGTGGCACTGGCTCGCGCTCAACCTGCCCGCCGACACCACCGAACTGCCGCGCGGCGCCGGGTCCTCGGACGGGAGCCTGCCGGGCGCGGCCTCCTTCCACGGCCGCAACGACTTCCCCGGCAACCAGTACGACGGCGCCGCCCCGCCGCCCGGCGCCCCGCACCGGTACGTGTTCGCGGTGCACGCCCTGGACGTCGAGAAGCTGGACGTCACCCCGGACACCCCGCCGGCCCAGGTGGGCTTCCACCTGACCTTCCACACCCTGGCCCGCGCGGTCCTCACCGGCGAGTACGGGGTCCCGGCCTAGGACGGGTCGGCCCGGGGCCGGTCGGGCCCGCTCCGGGCGGTCCCGTCCGCCGCCTGCGCGGCCCGCCGGGCGAGCGTGCGCAGGTGGTCGCGCAGCTCCGGCGGCTCGTGCACCTCGAAGGGGCAGTCCAGCAGCAGCAGCCCGGTCGCCAGCCACATCAGGGAGTCCGCCCGGGAGCGCAGGCGGCAGCTGTGCTCGTCGATCGGTTCGATCGTGTAGTCCCCGGTCCAGGGCATCCAGCCCTCCACCTCGGCGGCGGGCCGGTGGACGGTGGCCACCATGGTCTGCGTCGGCGCCTGGCCGCGCAGCCTGGTGGCCACGAACATCGCGGCGTCCTCCGCCGGGAGCGGGCGCGGGGCGAACCGGGCGCCGGTGGCGAAGGGCTCGCTCAGCCGGTCGATCCGGAACAGCCGCCAGTCCTCGCGGTCCAGGTCGTAGCCGATCAGGTACCAGCGGCGGCCGGTCGAGACGAGGCGCTCGGGCTCGACGTTGCGGCGGGTCTGTGCACCGTCCCGGGCCCGGTAGGAGAAGCGCAGGCGCTCGTGGTTGGTGACGGCGCCGGCGAGCACCGTGAGGTTCTCCGGATCGACGGTCGAGCCGTCCCCGGTGAGCAGCGGCACGGTGGCGGAGTTCAGCGTGCCGACCCGGTGCCGCAGCCGGCCCGGCAGCACCTGGAGCAGTTTGCCGAGGGCCCGTACCGAGGCCTCCTCGATGCCGACCACGGCGTGTCCGGCCGCCGCCCGGAGCCCGACCGCGATGGCCACCGCCTCGTCGTCGTCCAGCAGCAGCGGCGGCATCGCGGTGCCGGCGACCAGCCGGTAGCCGCCGTCCGCGCCCATGGTGGCCTGCACCGGGTAGCCGAGGTCGCGCAACCGGTCGATGTCGCGCCGGATGGTGCGGGGGCTGACGCCGAGCCGCTCGGCGAGTTCGCTGCCGGGCCACTCGCGCGGGGTCTGCAGCAGGGACAACAGGTTCAGCAGCCGGGCCGGGGTGTCGCTCATGCGGCCGCCTCGCTTCGCTCGCTCATGCCGTCCAGCATGCCCGACCAAGTGGGACAGGTCCTGACCTACATCCCCCGTACCGTCGTGGACGTGCAGACGAGCGAGGAGTACGGAATGACCACGGCGGCAGCCGACCGGCGGAGGTGGATCGCGCTGGCGATCGTGATGGTCGCCTCCTTCATGGACCTGGTGGACGTGACCATCGTCAACATCGCCATCCCGAGCATCCAGCAGGACACCGGCGCCTCCTTCAGCGCCGTCCAGTGGGTCACCGGGGGCTATGCGCTGGCCTTCGCGATCGGCCTGATCACCGGCGGCCGGCTGGGCGACATCCACGGCCGCAAGCGGGTGTTCCTGATCGGGATCGGGGGCTTCACCGTGGCCTCCGCGCTGTGCGGGCTCGCCTCCGGCCCGGAGATGCTGGTCGCGATGCGGCTGCTGCAGGGCGGGACGGCGGCGCTGATGGTGCCGCAGGTGCTGTCGATCATCCACGCGACCTTCCCGGCGGAGGAGCGCGGCAAGGTCTTCGGCATGTTCGGCGCGGTGGTCGGGCTGGGCGCGGTCTCCGGTCCGATGATCGGCGCGCTGCTCACCGAATGGGACCTGCTGGACCTGGCCTGGCGGCCGATCTTCCTGATCAACCTGCCGGTCGGGGTCGCCGGGCTGCTGCTCGGCCGCCGCTTCATCGACGAGTCCAGGGCCGAGCACGCGCTGAAGCTCGACCTGGTCGGCGTGGCCCTGGCCAGCGTCGGCCTGCTGATGCTGATCTACCCGCTGACCCACGGCCGGGAGGCCGGCTGGCCGCTCTGGGGCTACCTGTCGATGGCCGGGAGCCTGCCGGTGTTCGCGCTGTTCGTGGCGTACGAGCGGGTCAAGACGCGGCGGGACGGCTCGCCGTTGGTGGAGCTGTCGCTGTTCCGGGTGAAGAGCTTCGCGGCCGGGATCTGCGTGCAGCTGGCCTTCGGGGTGGCGCTCGGCATCTTCTTCCTGGTCTGGACGCTGTACATGCAGGTCGGGCTGGGCTGGAGCCCCCTCAAGGCCGGCGCGACCGGCATCCCGTTCTCGCTCGCGGTCTCCACGGCGGCCGGGCTGTCGGTGCAGAAGCTGGTGCCGCGGTTCGGGCGGAAGGTGCTCCAGGCCGGCGCACTGGTGATGGCGGCGGGCGTGCTCACCTACATCTGGGAGGCCGACCGCTACGGGACGGCGATCGCGCCCTGGCAGATGGCGCTGCCGCTGGTGGTGATGGGCCTCGGGATGGGCCTGATCGTCGCGCCGATCACCGACGCGGTGCTGTCCGAGGTGCCGCGCCGGCACGCCGGTTCGGCCTCGGGCCTGATCAACACCGTGCAGCAGGTGGGCAACGCACTCGGGCTCGGGCTGGTCTCGGTGGCCTTCTTCGGGGCGATGGACGACGTGGTCGCGCCGGACGCGGTCGGGACGGCCTTCGGCGGGGCGTTCACCCACGCGCTGTGGTGGGTCGCCGGGGTGCTGCTGGCGGTGTTCCTGCTGATGTTCGCGCTGCCGCGGAAGCGGGCGGCGGGGGCCGCGGCCACCGAGGACGCGGTGGCGGAGCGGGAGTCCGTCCTGGTCTGACGGCGTCCGTCGCCGGGACGCCCGGCTCCTGCGAGGGCCCCGGTCGCACTGCGCGGCCGGGGCCCTCGGCGCAC
>NZ_JBEPAK010000145.1:0-17781 GCF_040298565.1 Kitasatospora sp. NPDC001539
GGAGAGGGGGAGCCCGGGGCACTGCCGTGTGGGGGAGGGGTGGGGGCCAGGGGGCCCTGAGGGCCGGGGGAGGAGGCCGGGGGTCAGCCCTCCTGCTGGTCCTCGGGGAGGCTGATCACCCAGCGGGTGGCCTGCCGGGGGCGCAGGTAGAGCAGCCAGTAGAGGGTGGCGGCGGCCGTGATGCCACCGGTCCACAGCAGGGGCTCGGCGTCCAGCTGGGTCATGATGTAGACCAGCACGACGATCAGCACCACCGGGACGACCGGCCACAGCGGCATCCGCCAGGCGGCGGCGTGCTTGTGGTGGCCGCGGCGGGAGAGCAGCGAGGCGACCGCGACCAGCAGGTACATCGCGGTGACGGCGACGCCGGTGATGTTGCTCAGCAGCTCGCCCTTGACGAAGCAGAGCGCGGCTCCGGGCAGGCCGACCGCGAGGGTGGCGATCCACGGGGAGCCGAAGCGGCCGAGGGTGCTGAAGGCCTTGTTGACCGGCTCGGGCCAGGCCTTGTCACGGGCGGAGGCGAACAGCACCCGGGAGTTCTGGATGACCATCACGATGCCGGCGTTGATGATGGCCAGCGCGATGCACAGGCTGATGAAGGTGCCGACCGCGGAGTTGCTCCAGGCGGTGACCATGCCGGAGATGTCGCCGGAGGCCAGGGTCTGCAGGTCGGGGGCGCCCATGGTGATGGCGGCGACCGGGATCAGGATGATCGCGCTGGAGAGGCCGAGCGTCCACAGCACGGTGCGGGAGACGGTGCGGCGGGGGTTCTCCAGCTCCTCGGAGAGGTAGACGGCGGTGGAGAAGCCCTGGGTGGCGAACAGGGCGATGCCGAGCGCGCCGATGATGGCGCCGATGCCGACCGGGCTGACCGCGCCGCCGTCCCCGGCGACCACGCCGTGCAGCAGGCTGGGGTGGGCGGAGTTGGTGTGGGAGAAGCCGAGCACCGACACGACACCGGCGGCGATGACCTCCAGGACCAGGAAGATGCCGGTGATCCAGGCGTTGGCGCGCAGGTCGAGCAGACCGGCCAGGGTGGCGGCGAGCATCACCGCGGCGCCGGCGATCGGCTTGTCGACGTGGAGGACGGGCGCCAGGTAGTCGGCGGTGCCGAGGGCGATGACCGAGGGGACGATCATCACCACGATCAACGACTGGATGAAGACCAGCCAGCCCGCCAGGCGGCCGGCCAGGGTGCCGACCATCGCGTACTCGCCGCCGGCGCTGGGGATCAGGGTGCCGAGCTCGGAGTAGCAGAACGCGACCGCGATGCAGAGCACCGAGCCGATGGCGATGGCCAGGGCGGTGGCGCTGCCGATGCTGGAGAACAGCTCCGGCACGATCACGAAGAGGGTCGAGGCCGGCGTGACGCAGGACAGCGTGAGCAGGGTTCCGCCCACCACGCCGATCGAGCGCTTGAGCTGCTGGGGCGCGGCTGCCGCGGCCGCCGTGGCGGCTACGGGCTGTGGCGGGCGAAGCGTGTCGGTCATGTGGCTTCCGATCGGCTCTGAACGGTCCTGGGGGTGGGGAGCGGTATCGCCTCCGCTGGCTGGTTGCTCGGGTCTTCTCCGGTCGCTCCCGGGCCGCAATGGAACCTTGGGCGTATTGATCGCGTCAACGCCGGAACTGCTTCGGAATCCGTTGCCATGAACGGTATAAACATGCGATCCGATGATCACGTAGGGTCATCGTGCGGTTTGTCCGACTTGTTACCTCGTCCCCATCGAGGATGAATCGAAGGTGAACTGCATGTTGCACGCCTTCATTCGAAGGCTTTGATCGGGTCGAACAGGGTGAGGCCCAGGCGCCTCTTCGTGAAGAGGTAACTCCCCCGCGAGGTACGGGAACCGCAGCCCCGGCCCGGAAAGATCTAGGTAACGTTTCAGCAGCTGGGACGGCGGAAGGGGTCGGACTCCCGCGAGCCCGACCCCTTCCATCACCCTCCGTAGCGGACGGCGTGATCACACCACCGGCAGCCAGCCCGTCTGGACCATCTGCCCGCTGGTCACCCGGCGGGACACGAAGACGCCCCGGCCCGGCGGCAGCGCCTGCGGCCTGACCGTCCCCAGCAGCGCCCCCTCGTCCCGGTTGCCGGAGAGGATCACGCCCTGGCCGCCCAGCTCCCGCATCCGCTGCAGCACCGGCTCGTACAGCGAACGCCCGGCACCGCCCGCGCTGCGCGCCACGATCACCCGCAGGCCGATGTCCCGGGCGAACGGCAGGAACTCGGCCAGCGGCGCCAGCGGGTTGCCGGAACTGGTCGCGACCAGCTCGTAGTCGTCGACGATCACGAACATGTCCTTGCCGCTGTACCAGCTGCGGTTGCGCAGCTGCTCGGCGGTCACGTCCGGCCCGGGCAGGCGGCGGGCGCACGCCCCGCGCAGCATGTCGACCACGGCCGACATGGCCGGCTGCGCCGCCGCGTACTCCACCAGGTGCTCCGGCGGGACGGCGCCCAGCAGCGCGCGCCGGTAGTCGCCGACCACGATGCCCGCCTGGTCCGGCGTGTAGCGCTCGGTGATCTGCTTGACCAGCATGCGCAGCAGCGCCGACTTCCCCGACTCGGTGTCCCCGAACACGATGAACAGCGGATCGGTCTCGAAGTTGACGAACACCGGTGCCAGCTCGGCCTCGTCCACGCCGAAGGACACCCCGCGCTCCGGGTGCTCGAAGCCCTTCGGCAGCGAGTTCCCGTCCAGCACGGCCGGCAGCATGCGCACCTGCGGGGCGCGCGGCCCGGACCACGCGCCGTCGATCGCCCCGACCAGCCCGGCCACCCCGTCCTGGAGGTCCTCCACCGAGGAGGAACCGTCCAGGCGCGGCAGGCCGGACAGGAAGTGCAGCCGCTCCGCGGTGACACCCCGGCCGGCCAGCGGCGGGACGTTCTGCGCCACCCGGCGGTCCACCTCGGACTCCATCGCGTCACCGAGCTTCAGCTCGATGCGGTTCTGCAGCAGGTCCTTCAGCGCCGGGCGCACCTCCGCGTAGCGGGCCGCGGTCACCACCAGGTGGACGCCGTACCCGAGACCGCGCTGGGCGATGTCCCCGATCACCGGCTCCAGCGCCTCGAACTCCTGCTTGAAGGTGTTCCAGCCGTCGATCACCAGGAAGACGTCGCCGAAGGCCTCGTCCGGCAGCTGCCCGGCCGCCCGGCGGGCCCGGTACGTCCCGATGGTGTCGATCCCGGTCGTGCGGAACAGCTCCTCGCGCCGGTTCATCACCCCGTGCACCTCGGAGACCATCCGGCGCACCTTGTCCACGTCCAGGCGCCCGGCCACCCCGCCGACGTGCGGCAGGCCGGTCAGCGACTGGAAACTGCCCGCGCCGAAGTCCAGCAGGTAGAACTGCACCTCGCGCGGGGTGTGGGTGACACCGAAGGACGCCACCGCGGTGCGCACCACGGTCGACTTGCCGGAGCGCGGACCGCCCACGATCAGCCCGTGGCCGGCCGCCCCCGCGTAGTCGACCTCCAGGATGTCCGTCTTCTGCTCGCGCGGCTTGTCCACGATGCCGATCGGCGTCCGCAGCCGGCCCACCGGGTAGCCCGGCGCGGTCAGCCCGCGCTCCGGGACGACCTGCAGCGGCGGCAGCAGGTGGTCGATGCTCGGCGCCTCGTCCAGCGGCGGCAGCCACACCTGGTGCGCGGCCGGGCCCTGTCCGGCCATCCGCTGGACGAAGACGTCCAGCACGGTGTCCACCAGCGCGTCGTCCTGCTCCGGCGCCTGCGGCAGCTCCTCCTCCACCGGGTCCGGCAGCTCCACGTAGGCCGCGGTGAACTCCACCGGCCGGGCGTTCACCCGCCGCCCGCCCGTCGACCGCTGCTGCCCCGGCGCCCGGTAGGGCCCCGAGACGTACGCGGCCTTGAACCGGTCCATCACGTCCTCGCCGAACTTCAGGTAGCCGACACCCGGCACCGGCGGCAGGTGGTACGCGTCCGGCACCCCGATCGCCGCCCGGGACTCGGCCGCCGAGAAGGTGCGCAGACCGATCCGGTAGGAGAGGTAGGTGTCCAGCCCGCGCAGCTTGCCCTCCTCCAGGCGCTGCGAGGCCAGCAGCAGGTGCACGCCCAGCGAACGGCCGATGCGGCCGATCTGGATGAACATCTCGATGAAGTCCGGCTTGGCGGTGAGCAGTTCGGAGAACTCGTCGATGATCAGCACCAGCGAGGGCAGCGGGTCCAGCGCCGCACCGGCCGCCCGGGCCCGCTCGTACTCGTGGATGTTGGCGTAGTTGCCGGAACGGTGCAGCAGCTCCTGGCGGCGCTGCAGCTCGCCCTCGATCGCGTCGCGCATGCGGTCGACCAGGGTGAGCTCGCCCTCCAGGTTGGTGATCACCGCGGAGGTGTGCGGCATGTCCGCCATGCCGGAGAAGGTCGCACCGCCCTTGAAGTCGGCGAGCACGAAGTTCAGCGTCTCCGAGGAGTGCGTCATCGCCAGCGCCAGCACCAGGGTGCGCAGCAGCTCCGACTTGCCGGAACCGGTCGCGCCGACGCACAGGCCGTGCGGGCCCATGCCCTCCAGCGCGGCCTCCTTGATGTCCAGGTACACGTGCTCGCCGCTGGCGCCGACACCGATCGGCACCCGCAGCCGCTCGTGCTGGGGGCGCGGCCGCCAGCTGCGGTTCACGTCGAAGGAGCCCGGGTCCCCCGAGTTCATCATGTCGGTGAAGTCCAGGTTGGACAGCAGCGGCTCGTCATCGCCGCCGGCCGAGATCCGGTACGGCGCCAGCTGCCGCGCCAACGCCTCGGACTGCCACACCGAGAGCAGGTCGGGCTTGCCCGTGTAGGTCGCACCGGAAGCCGAACGCAGCACCAGCTCCTCGGAGTTGACCGTCACCATCAGGTGCCCGCTCGGCTCGTCCACCTCACCCGGGACCACCTCGATGACCGTCACCCCCTGGACGCCCTCCGGACCCGCCAGCAACGAGTCGTGCGGCACCCCGGCGCCGTCCATGACCACCACCAGGTGCGGCTGGTCCGCCGCCGGCGCGGCGTCCCGGACGAAGCGCTGGCGGCCGGCCAGCTCGTCCTGCAGCAGGTACTCCAAGTCACCCAGATCGGTGGCGAACAGGCGGCGCGAGCCCGCGCCGTCCGCCTCCTTGCGGTGCTGGTTGTGCGGCAGCCACTTGGTCCAGCCCCACTCCTCGGCCGCACCGGGCGCCGCCGCGACCGCCACCAGCAGGTCGTCCGGCGAGTGCAGGGTGGTCAACTGGGCGATCATCGCGCGCACGTTGCCGTACACCGAGTCCGGATCCCCGCATACCGTGATGTGGTAGAAGGCCCGCAGCGACACCGCCAGCGGCAGGTCCTGCAAGGTGCCGTGCGCCTTCAGGAAGGAGTGCATCGCCGCCGCCGACAACGGCTCCAACTCGTCCATCGGCGCCGTCTGCGGCGCCACCAGCGGAGTGGACAGCTGCACCGGCCCCAGCCCCACCCGGATCTGCGCGAAGTCCCCGTCCGCCGTCCGCCGCTCCCACAGCCGCCGGCCGTCCTCCACGATCGACCACAGCTGGTCCGGCGCCGGGTTCAGGAACAGCAGCGCGCCGCGCTGGCGCTCCGCCGTGCGGCGCACCTGGCGGCGCGTCTGCTGCAGGTACTTGAGGTAGTCGCGCCGCTCGTCCGCCATCGCGGTCGAGCCGCCCTTGCGGGCCCGCACGATCTGGGCCAGCACCATGCCGACCGTCGAGGCGACCATCAGACCGCCCATGATCTTCATCGGGGCGGCCGCTCCCGGCGAGAAGAAGAACACCGCCGAACCGCCCATGCCGAGCATCGGCAGGATGCTCATCATCCAGTCCTCGCCGCCCTGCCGGGGCAGTTCGGGCGGCGTCACCAACTCCACCGGCTCGTCCGGCACGGTCGGCGGGTAGACCCTCGGCGGTCGCTTGACCGTGATCACACCCATGCGTCATCCACCCCGCGGCGTCGATCGATCACTTCGGCATCCTGCCCTCACGCGACTGCGTACGGACCGTACGGGGTGGTCGCGGCTGAGGACGCCCCACACAGCGCAGCCCCCGTACCACCCTGCGCAGGCGCCGATCCTACATAGCGGCACCGTCCCGCCCCGGGCGCCCCCGCGCCCCCCGCCCCCGGCCACCAGCACCGGACGGGAACCGAGCGGGTAGGGTAACGCCGCGCCAACTCGCGGCCCGGCCGGGCCGGTTCCACAGCCACACACACCGCGCGCGTCCGTGCCGCGGCACCGTCAACAAGGGGGAGCGCCAGTGCGTCGAAGGACCGAGGTGGAGGCATGAGTTCCACCGCAGCCGCCACCGGGTACTGCCGGGTGACCGTCGTCGCCCCGGACCGCAAGATCGACGTCGCCCTGCCCGAGGACGTCCCGCTCGCCGACGTCTACCCCGAGGTGCTGCGACTGGCCAAGCAGAGCCAGCCCGACGGCACCCCCACCGGCTTCCACCTCGTCCGCCGCGACGGCACCGTGCTCGACAGCAGCCTCCCGCTGGCCGCCCAGCAGGTCCGCGACGGCGACCTGCTCGCGCTGCGCCCCTTCGCCGAGTCCCTCCCCCCGGCCGTCTACGACGACGTCGCCGACGCCATCGCCAGCGCCGTCGAGGCCGACCGCCGCTTCTGGACCGTCGACCTCATGCGCGGCTTCGGCCTGATCGGCGCCGGCGTGCTGCTCACCATGCTCGGCTTCGCGCTCTGGTTCTCCGACCTGCGCCACGACATGCACGGCCTGCCCGGCATCCTGGCCGGCGTCACCGCCGTCGTGCTCACCGCCCTCGCCGGCGTGCGCGCCCGGGTCTACCAGGACGCCCACTCCGCCCTCGCCCTCGGCCTCGGCGGCCTGCCGCACGCCATGATCGGCGGCAGCGGCATCCTCGCCGTCACCCACCCGGGGGACGGCCCCGGCCGGCTCCAGTTCCTCACCGGCTGCGTCGCCGTCCTGGTGGTCTCCGTCCTGCTGGCCGGGCTGCTGCCCGAGAAGGACGCCGCCTTCGTCGCCGCGGCCTTCGTCGCCGTCGCCGGCTCGCTCGCCACCTTCACCGCCGTCCTGATGCCCACCACCCCGGCCGGGAACATCGCCGCCGTCACCGGAGTCGCCGCCGTCGCCGCGATCGGCTTCCTGCCCAGCCTCTCCGCCCGCTTCGCCCGGCTGCCGGTCGGCTTCAGCGCCCCCGGCCAAACCCGCACCCGCAGCCGCGACTACGACGAGGAGGCCGAGCGCGCCGAAGCCGTCCAGTACGAGCGGATCGCCCACCAGGCCCGCCGCGGCCACGAGGTCCTGGTCGGCCTGGTCGGCGGCTGCGCCGCGGTCGTGGCCGGCGCCTGCGCCGTCCTCGCCTTCACCGACCGGACCTTCGCCGAACTGCTCGCCCTCGCCCTCGGCATCGCCACCATGCTGCGCGCCCGGCTGTTCCGCTACACCGCGCAGGTCCTCACCCTCACCGTCGCCGGCCTCCTCGGCCTGTGCCTGCTGATCGTCGGACTGTCGCTGCACACCCCGCAGTTCTTCCTGCGCGCGGCCGGCTCCGCCACCCAGCTCGACCTGCGCACCGTCTGGCTGGGCGCCTCCATCGCGTTCGGCGCCGCACTGCTCACCGCGATCGCCCTGGTGGTGCCCAGGCTCGGCGTCTCCCCGTTCTGGGGACGCATCCTGGACATGGTCGACAGCCTCACCCTGATGTCCCTGGTCCCGCTGGCGCTCGCCGTGCTCAACGTCTACCGGCTGGTCCGCGGCGCCACCGGCTGACCGGGCCCCTCCGCCGGCCGCCGGAGCCCACCGGGCCCGCCGGCCGGCCCGGTGAGCAGCACTGGTACGCTTGGCCTTCGAGCGCAGCCGTGTGTCCGCCCCCCGGTGGGCCGCAGACCGCACGCCGCGCTCGTCACGACCGAGTTCTCGAAGATCCTGTGTTGTCGACCAGGAACGCTCGGTAGACCTTGAAGGAGTTGCAGTGGCTCTCGCCTCTGACGTCAAGAAGCAGATCATGGCTGAGTTCGGCACCAAGGAGGGCGACACCGGCTCCCCCGAGGTCCAGGTGGCCATGCTGTCCCGCCGCATCTCGGACCTGACCGAGCACCTCAAGACCCACAAGCACGACCACCACTCGCGTCGTGGCCTGCTGATCCTGGTCGGCCAGCGCCGCCGCCTGCTGCAGTACCTGGCCAAGAAGGACATCGAGCGCTTCCGTACGCTCGTCGACCGCCTGGGCATCCGCCGCGGTGCCGCCGGCGGCGCCCGCTGAGAACGCCGCTCGGGGCGGCTCCCCACACCGGGGAGCCGCCCCTCGCGCGTATGCCGCGGCGGTTGAGCCGCGGCGCCCGGACATAACAACTCGCGCGCACCTCCCCAGGTGGCCGAGGATTGCACCGTAGGGTTGTGGGCATGCCGGGTGATGGCGCACCAGCGCGCCACCCGGGCAGCCAGCCCGAACCCCCCGCGGGACGAAGGCTTCAAAAGGGAAGCCGCCCGCATCCGAGAGAGCGTCCAGACGCAGGACCGCCCGTCCGGCCCGGCAGCCGTGAGGCGCCGGTCCTCGGTAGTGGCCCCCGGAACCCCCGCAGCGAGCGGGGCACCCCGGAGGCTTCGATCGAAGACCGGCCCGACTGCCGCCCTCCCTGATCAGGAGGGCCCTGGGCCACCACGAGGCAGTGCGCGGGGACGCTCTCCCGGAGACGTACGAAAGAGGAGATCTTCCAGGTGGAAGAGAACGTGTTCTACGCCGAGGCCGTGATCGACAACGGTTCCTTCGGCACCCGTACCATCCGCTTCGAGACCGGCCGCCTGGCCCGTCAGGCCGCCGGCTCCGCCGTGGCCTACCTGGACGACGACACCATGGTGCTGTCGGCCACCAGCGCGTCCAAGCAGCCGAAGGAGCACTTCGACTTCTTCCCGCTGACCGTGGACGTCGAGGAGCGGATGTACGCCGCGGGCCGCATCCCCGGCTCGTTCTTCCGTCGTGAGGGCCGGCCCTCCGAGGACGCGATCCTCACCTGCCGCCTGATCGACCGCCCGCTGCGCCCGTCCTTCGTCAAGGGCCTGCGCAACGAGGTCCAGGTCGTCTGCACCGTCATGGCGCTCAACCCCGACCACCTCTACGACGTGGTCGCCATCAACGCCGCCTCCGCCTCCACCCAGCTGGCGGGCCTGCCGTTCTCCGGCCCCATCGGCGGCGTGCGCGTCGCGCTGATCAAGGGCCAGTGGGTCGCCTTCCCGACCCACAGCGAGCTGGAGTCGGCCGTCTTCGACATGGTCGTCGCCGGTCGCGTCCTGCCGGACGGCGACGTCGCGATCATGATGGTCGAGGCCGAGGCCACCGACAAGACCATCAAGCTGGTCGAGGCCGGCGCCGAGGCGCCGACCGAGGAGGTCGTGGCCGCCGGCCTCGAGGCCGCCAAGCCGTTCATCAAGGTGCTGTGCGCCGCGCAGTCGCAGCTGGCCGCCCAGGCCGCCAAGCCGACCGCCGAGTTCCCGATCTTCCTGGACTACCAGGACGACGTCCTCGCCGCGCTGACCGCCGCCGTCAAGGACGAGCTCGCCCAGGCCCTCACCATCCCGGGCAAGCAGGAGCGCAACAACGAGCTGGACCGCGTCAAGGCGGTGGCGGCCGAGAAGCTGCTCCCCGAGTTCGAGGGCCGCGAGAAGGAGATCAGCGCCGCCTACAACGCGCTGACCAAGAAGATCGTCCGCGAGCGCGTCATCAAGGACAAGATCCGCATCGACGGCCGCGGCGTCACCGACATCCGCACCCTGGCCGCCGAGGTCGAGGCCATCCCGCGCGTCCACGGCTCGGCCCTGTTCGAGCGCGGCGAGACCCAGATCCTGGGTGTCACCACCCTCAACATGCTGCGCATGGAGCAGCAGCTGGACACGCTCTCCCCGGAGACGCGCCGCCGCTACATGCACAACTACAACTTCCCGCCGTACTCGGTCGGCGAGACCGGCCGCGTGGGCTCGCCCAAGCGCCGCGAGATCGGCCACGGCGCCCTGGCCGAGCGGGCCATCCTGCCGGTGCTCCCCTCCCGCGAGGAGTTCCCGTACGCCATCCGCCAGGTCTCCGAGGCGCTCGGCTCCAACGGCTCCACCTCGATGGGCTCGGTCTGCGCCTCGACCATGTCGCTGCTGAACGCCGGTGTGCCGCTGAAGGCCGCCGTCGCCGGCATCGCCATGGGCCTGATCTCCCAGGAGATCGACGGCGAGACCCACTACGTCGCGCTGACCGACATCCTGGGCGCCGAGGACGCGTACGGCGACATGGACTTCAAGGTCGCCGGTACCCGCAACTTCATCACCGCGCTGCAGCTGGACACCAAGCTCAACGGCATCCCGGCCTCGGTGCTCGCCGCCGCGCTGAAGCAGGCCCGCGACGCCCGCCTGCACATCCTCGACGTGATGAACGAGGCCATCGACTCCCCGGACGAGATGTCCCCGAACGCGCCGCGTATCATCACCATCAAGATCCCGGTGGACAAGATCGGCGAGGTCATCGGCCCCAAGGGCAAGATGATCAACCAGATCCAGGAGGACACCGGCGCCGAGATCACGATCGAGGACGACGGCACCATCTACATCGGTGCCGCCGACGGCCCGGCCGCCGAGGCCGCCCGCACCACGATCAACCAGATCGCCAACCCGACCATGCCGGAGGTCGGCGAGCGCTACCTGGGCACCGTGGTCAAGACCACGACCTTCGGCGCGTTCGTCTCGCTCATGCCGGGCAAGGACGGCCTGCTGCACATCTCGCAGATCCGCAAGCTGGCCGGCGGCAAGCGCGTGGAGAACGTCGAGGACGTCCTCGGCGTCGGCGCCAAGGTGCAGGTCGAGATCGCCGAGATCGACCCGCGCGGCAAGCTCTCGCTGATCCCGGTCATCGAGGGCGAGGAAGCCGGCGAGGCCGCTTCCGAGTGAAGCGCCGCTAGCTGACCCCTTGCGGCCCGTACGCCTCCCGGCGTGCGGGCCGCACCCTGTTGCCCACGCGTTCGCCCGTACGTGCCCCGCACGTGCGTTTTCTCTGGAGGTACCCACCGTGGCCCAGGCCCCGGCGGTAAAGCAGCGTCCCGGCACCACCCGGACCCTGCTCAAGGGCGTCGACGGCGCCGGCACCGTGCGCCGCACCGTGCTGCCCGGCGGCCTGCGGGTCGTCACCGAGACCCTGCCGACGGTGCGCTCCGCGACCTTCGGCATCTGGGTCGGCGTCGGCTCGCGGGACGAGACCCCGCAGCTCAACGGCGCCACCCACTACCTGGAGCACCTGCTCTTCAAGGGCACCGAGCGGCGCAGCGCGCTGGACATCTCGGCCGCCCTGGACGCGGTCGGCGGCGAGATGAACGCCTTCACCGCGAAGGAGAACACCTGCTACTACGCCCGGGTCCTGGACACCGACCTGCCGCTGGCCATCGACGTGGTCTGCGACATGCTCACCGGCTCGCTGATCCGCACCGAGGACGTCGAGGCCGAACGCGGCGTCATCCTCGAGGAGATGGCGATGGCCGAGGACGACCCGGGTGACGTGGTCCACGACCTGTTCGCCAAGGTGATCTACGGCAGCGGCCCGCTCGGCCGCCCGATCCTCGGCACCCAGGAGACCATCAAGGCGCTCACCCGGGACCAGGTCGCCGGCTTCTACCACCGCCGCTACCGCCCGGAGCAGATGGTCGTCGCCGCGGCCGGCAACCTCGACCACCGCAAGGTGGTCAAGCAGGTCGAACAGGCCTTCGCCCCGGTGCTGGCCCGCTCCACCGCCGCGCCCGCCGAGGCCCGCCGCGGCGTCAAGGCCGTCCGCACGGCCGGCAGGGTCGAGGTCCTCAACCGCTCCACCGAGCAGGCCCACCTGGTGCTGGGCGTGCCCGGGGTGCCCCGGCACGACGAGCGCCGCTGGGCGATGGGCGTGCTCAACGCGGCCCTCGGCGGCGGGATGAGCTCCCGGCTGTTCCAGGAGGTCCGGGAGAAGCGCGGCCTGGCGTACTCGGTCTACTCCTACTCCTCCTCCTACGCGGACAGCGGCCTGTTCGGCATCTACGCCGGCTGCCAGCCCAAGCGCGTCGAGGAGGTGCTGCGGATCTGCCGCGCCGAGCTGGCCAAGGTGGTCGCCGAGGGCATCACCGAGGAGGAGCTGCACCGGGCCATCGGCCAGATCTCCGGCTCCACCGTGCTCGGCATGGAGGACACCGGGTCGCTGATGAACCGGATCGGCAAGGCCGAGCTCAGCTACGGCCACCACCTGTCGGTGGACGACATGCTGGAGCGGATCGCGGCCGTGACCCTCGACGACGTCCACGCGGTGGCCCGTGATGTGCTGGGCGCGCACCGGCCGTCGCTGGCGCTGATCGGCCCGGTCAGCGACAAGCGGGCCGCCAAGCTCGCCGATCTTCTGGTCTGAGAGGAATTCGCTATGACGCTGCGTGTCGCCGTGATCGGCGCCAAGGGACGGATCGGCTCCGAGGCGGTCAAGGCCGTCGAGGCCGCCCCCGACCTGGAACTGGTCGCCACCCTCGGCCGCGGGTCGAAGCTCGAGGAACTGACCGAGGCCGGCGCCCAGGTCGCCGTCGAGCTGACCCACCCCGACTCGGTGATGGGCAACCTCGACCACTGCCTGCACCACGGCATCCACGTGGTCACCGGCACCACCGGCTGGACGGACGAACGGCTCGCCACCGTCCGCGGCTGGCTCGACGACGCCCCGGAGCTCGGCCTGCTGATCGCACCGAACTTCTCCATCGGCGCGATCCTCGGGATGAAGTTCTCGCAGATCGCCGCCCGGTTCTTCGAGTCCGTCGAGGTGGTCGAACTCCACCACGACCGCAAGGCCGACGCCCCCAGCGGCACCGCCACCCGCACCGCCCAGCTGATCGCCGCCGCCCGCGCCGAGGCCGGCCGCCCCCGGCAGCAGGACCCGACCACCCACAGCCTGCCCGGCGCGCGCGGCGCCGACGTGGACGGGGTGCCGGTGCACGCCGTACGGCTGCGCGGCCTGCTCGCCCACCAGCAGGTGATGTTCGGCGACACCGGCGAGACGCTCACCATCCGGCACGACTCGCTGCACCACAGCAGCTTCATGCCGGGCATCCTGCTCGGCGTGCGCAAGGTCGTCGAGACGCCGGGACTGACCTTCGGCCTCGAACACTTCCTGGACCTGTGAGCCCGCCATGACCTCCCGTACCGGTTTCTTCGTCCTGTCCGGCGTGCTGCTGGTGGTCGCCCTGCTCTGCGTGGGGGAGGGCGTCCAGCTGGTCGCCACCGGCAAGCCGCTCGGCATCGGCATCGGCCTCTGCGCCTTCGTCATCCCGCTGATCGGCGTCTGGTTCCTGCGCCAGACCGTCCGCTTCGGCCGGGCCAGCGAGCAGCTCGCCCGAGAGCTGGAGGCCGAGGGCGGTCTGCCGGTGGACGAACTGAAGCGCACCACCGGCGGGCGGATCGACCGGGCCTCGGCCGACGCGGTCTTCGCCCGCCGCCGGGCCGAGGCGGAGGCCGAACCGGGCGACTGGCGGGTCTGGTTCCGGCTCGCCGTGGCCTACGCCGACGCCGGCGACACCCCGCGCGCCCGCAAGACCATGCAGCACGCCATCAAGCTGCACAGCACCGAACCCGCAAGGAGTAACGCGTGAGCGACGAACCGACGGCCCCCAGCTTCCGCAGTGACGTGACGGTGGAGCTGGTCCGCAGCGCCGCCGCCGACTCGGACGTCATCTGGGCGGCCCGGGTCTCGACCGCGGGGGAGCAGTCCCTGGACGCGCTCCAGCAGGACCCGGAGAAGTCGAAGGGCCTGATCAACTTCCTGATGCGGGACCGGCACGGCACCCCCTTCGAGCACAACTCGATGACCTTCTTCATCAGCGCCCCGATCTTCGTGTTCCGCGAGTTCCACCGCCACCGCAGCGGCTGGTCGTACAACGAGGAGTCCGGGCGCTACCGCGAGCTGCAGCCGGTGTTCTACCTGCCGGCCGAGGAGCGCAAGCTCGTCCAGCAGGGCCGTCCGGGCCGCTACGAGTTCGTCGAGGGCACGCCGGAGCAGTACGGGACCACCACCGGGGCGATGGAGGCCGCGTACCGCGAGGCGTACGCGCGCTACCAGGAGATGCTGGCGGCGGGCGTGGCCCGGGAGGTGGCCCGCGCGGTGCTGCCGGTCGGCCTGTTCTCCTCGATGTACGCGACCTGCAACGCCCGCTCGCTGATGCACTTCCTGTCGCTGCGCACCAAGCGGGAGAACTCGGCGGTGCCGTCGTTCCCGCAGCGCGAGATCGAGATGGTCGCCGAGCAGATGGAGCAGCACTGGGCCGGCCTCATGCCGCTCACCCATGCGGCCTTCGAGAAGCACGGCCGAGTCGCCCCCTGACCTGGGACGACAGGCATATGGGCAGAGTATCTGGCATGTCTGGATTGCGGCTTTTGTAGCCGCTCCCTACATTCGTGACACGGATTCCGGTGCTGGCCGAACCCCCGAGCGGGCAGCACCGGAATCCCATCCCTCTGCGCTGACCTGCTACACCTGTCCGAACCCTGGACCGGCATGGGTACCGCCCCACCGCCTACGAGTAGCTTTGGACGCATGGCTCCGACCTCCACCCCCCAGACGCCGTTCGGCCGGGTGCTGACCGCGATGGTCACCCCGTTCACCGCCGACGGTGGACTCGACCTCGACGGCGCCCAGCGCCTCGCCACGCACCTCGTCGACTCCGGGAACGACGGCCTCGTCGTCAACGGCACCACCGGTGAGTCCCCCACCACCAGTGACGCCGAGAAGGCCCAGCTCGTCCGCGCCGTGGTGGAGGCGGTCGGCGACCGGGCCCACGTGGTGGCCGGCGTCGGCACCAACGACACCCGTCACAGCGTCGAGCTCGCCCGGCAGGCGGAGGCCGCCGGAGCGCACGGACTGCTGGTGGTCACCCCGTACTACAACAAGCCCCCGCAGGAGGGCCTGTACCGGCACTTCACGCAGGTCGCCGACGCCACCGGCCTGCCGGTCATGGCGTACGACATCCCGGGGCGCAGCGGGGTCGCGCTGAGCCACGAGACGCTGGTCCGGCTCGGCGAGCACCCGCGGATCGTGGCCAACAAGGACGCCAAGGGCGACCTCGGCGCCGCGGCCTGGGCGATCGCCCGCTCGGACCTCGCCTGGTACTCCGGCGACGACATCCTGAACCTGCCGCTGCTGTCGGTCGGAGCCGTCGGCGTGGTCAGCGTCGTCGGACACGTGGTGGCCGGCGAGCTGAAGGCGATGATCGAGGCCTACCTGGCGGGCGATGTGGCCAAGGCCACCGCCGTCCACCAGGGTCTGCTGCCGGTGTTCACCGGTATGTTCCGCACCCAGGGCGCGATCCTCACCAAGGCCGCGCTGGAGCTCCAGGGCCGGCCGGCCGGCCCGCTGCGGCTGCCGCTGGTCGGGGCGACGGCCGAGGAGATCGACCGATTGAAGCAGGATCTCGCCGCCGGCGGGGTACACCTGTAACAGACACAGACGTGCGCGCCCCGGCTCGCCGGACCTTCACGGGCCCGCCGCTGGACCGGACAGCAGGCGCGAGAGCACAGACCCAGTAGGAAAAACGACACTGAGTACGCACGCCATATGTCTCCAGGGGGAGGACCCCGGACATATGGCGTGCGTCGTGAGGAGAGTCTTTTGAGCCACCCGCACCCCGAGCTCGGCGCACCCCCGGCCCTGAAGGAGGGCGCCCTCCGCATCACTCCGCTCGGCGGCCTCGGCGAGATCGGCCGCAACATGACGGTCTTCGAGTACGGCGGCCGCATCCTGATCGTCGACTGCGGCGTCCTCTTCCCCGAGGACGAGCAGCCCGGCGTGGACCTGATCCTCCCGGACTTCAGCTACATCCGGGACCGCCTCGACAAGGTCGACGGCATCATCCTCACCCACGGGCACGAGGACCACATCGGCGCCGTCCCGTTCCTCCTGCGGGAGAACCCGGACATCCCGCTGATCGGCTCGAAGCTGACCCTGGCCCTGATCGAGGCCAAGCTCGCCGAGCACCGCATCCGGCCGTACGTGCTGGAGGTCAAGGAGGGCGAGCGCGAGCGCATCGGCCCCTTCGACTGCGAGTTCATCGCGGTCAACCACTCCATCCCGGACGCCCTCGCCGTGGCCGTCCGCACCCCCGCCGGCATGGTCGTGGCCACCGGTGACTTCAAGATGGACCAGCTGCCGCTGGACGGGCGCCTCACCGACCTGCCGACCTTCGCCAAGCTGGCCGAGGAGGGCATGGACCTGCTGCTGGTGGACTCCACCAACGCCGAGGTCCCCGGCTTCATCCCGCACGAGCGGGACATCTCGGCGGCGCTGCGAAACGTTTTCGCCAACGCCGACCGGCGCATCATCGTCGCCTCCTTCGCCAGCCACGTGCACCGCATCCAGCAGGTGCTGGACGCCGCCCACGAGTACGGCAGGAAGGTCGCCTTCGTCGGCCGCTCGATGGTCCGCAACATGGGCATCGCCCGCGACCTCGGCTACCTGAAGGTGCCGGGCAACATGGTCGTGGACGTCAAGCAGCTGGACGACCTCCCGGACAAGGAGGTCGTGCTGATCTGCACCGGCTCCCAGGGCGAGCCGATGGCGGCGCTGTCCCGGATGGCCAACCGCGACCACCAGATCCGCATCGTCGAGGGCGACACCGTCGTCCTGGCCTCCTCGCTGATCCCGGGCAACGAGAACGCGGTCTACCGCGTGATCAACGGCCTGACCCGCTGGGGCGCCAAGGTCGTGCACAAGGGCAACGCCAAGGTGCACGTCTCCGGCCACGCCTCGGCCGGCGAGCTGCTGTACTTCTTCAACATCTGCAAGCCGCGCAACCTGATGCCGGTCCACGGCGAGTGGCGTCACCTGCGCGCCGCTGCGGAGCTGGGCATCGCCACGGGCGTCCCGCGCAACCGCGTGGTCATCGCCGAGGACGGCGTCTGCGTGGACCTGGAGCAGGGCGTCGCCCGCATCGTCGGCAAGGTGCAGGCCGGCTACGTCTACGTGGACGGTTCCTCGGTCGGCGACATCACCGAGGCCTCGCTCAAGGACCGCAGGATCCTCGGCGAGGAGGGCTTCATCTCGGTCTTCGTCGCGGTCGACTCCACCAACGGCAAGATCGTCGGCGGCCCGACCATCCAGGCCCGCGGCTCCGGCATCGACGACGGCGCCTTCGTGCCGGTGGCGTCCAAGCTGCAGGAGGCACTGGACCGCTCGGCGAGCGACGGGGTGCTGGAGCCCCGGCAGGTGCAGCAGCTGGTGCGCCGCACCGTCGGCAAGTGGGTCGCGGACAACTACCGCCGCCGGCCGATGATCCTGCCGGTCGTGGTCGAGGTCTGACCTGCGGCTCAGCCTCCGTCCGGCCCCTGCTGAGGCCCGGCCCGTCGGCTGGGTGATGGCTGGTTGACCGCTGGTTGACGGCTGGTTTGACGTGGGGCGGCCCGGTGCGTAATGTTCTCCGGGTTGCCCCACGGGACGAGCCCCAAGGAAGTTCTCGAATTCGAATTCGAGAAGGACCGGGAAAACGGACCGAGAAACTCTGGTAGAGTTCGGGAGCGCCGAAAGGCGAAAGCCCAATCGGATGAATGAAACTCCGGAAAACGGAGCGGAAAACATCTGATAAGCTGGAAACACGAAAGAACGAAGCGCCCGGAGGGTCCGCTGGAAGGCGACCTGAAGGAAGTGTCCGTTCCTTGAGAACTCAACAGCGTGCCAAAAGTCAACGCCAGATATGTTGACATCCCCGGCCTCGGTCCTCTGCGATCGGGGTTGGAGATTCCTTTTGAAATAACACTAGCGAGGACGCAGTGCGCGGGGCCGCCTTATTCCGGTGGTTGCCGTGCCGCTCAACGCGGG
>NZ_JBEPAK010000146.1:0-17558 GCF_040298565.1 Kitasatospora sp. NPDC001539
CTTTGGGCTCGTCCCGGGGGGGGGCGGGGGTCCAACCCGCGCGCCCCTCGCCTTCGTACCCGGACGTCAGTCCTGCGGGGTGTGGTACGAGACCAGCTCGGCCACGCCCGGCTCGACGCCCTTCCATGAGCCGCTGAAGCTGAGCACCGCGATCGCCGCGGTCGGGAAGCCGCCGAGGCGCAGCCGCTCCAGCGCGTCCCGGTCGCCCGCGTCACCCGCCAGCACCTGGGTCAGGCCCAGCACCCCGGGGTTGTGCCCGACCAGCACCACGTCCGCGTACTCCTCCGGGGTCTCCTGGAGGACGGTGATGATCTCCCCCGGGCTGGCCTCGTAGATCCGCTCCTCGTAGACGGTCTTGCGGGCCCGCTTGGGCAGCTCGTGCGCGGCGAGCTTCCACGTCTCACGGGTGCGCAGGGCGGTGGAGCAGAGCACGAAGTCGGGGTTGATGCCGGAGTCGGCCAGCCAGCGGCCGGCGTCCGGGGCCTGGTGGCGTCCCCGGTCGGCCAGCGGCCGCTCGTGGTCGTCCACGCCGTTGGGCCAGTCGGCCTTGGCGTGGCGGAGAACGATGATCCTGCGGGGCGTTTCGGCGCTCATACCCAGCAAGCTTGGCAGAAAAGCGGCCCGGGGGCGCGGTGCTGCCGGTTGCCGCCACTCCGCGGGGTGGCGGGTGCCATCACGCCGGGTTCACCACCGCGTCACCGGGTGTACGGCGGCAGGGCGGAGGGTGGTCAGCCCAGCTGGGCGGCGACGGTGGCGACGATCGCCACCAGCACCGCGATGGCGACGAAGGCGAGGGCGATGCGGCCGAGCTGCTTGCGGCCGTCGGTGGGGTTCGGGTCGAGAACGGGCATGTCCGGAATTCTCCCACCCCGAACGCGCCCGCCCCTGCCCGCCCCCGCCGCCTTGGCCGGGGCTTGACCTTCCGGCCGAGCCCTTGGCCTTCCCCGGTTGGGCCTTGACCTTCCCGGCGGGGGCTGGACCGTGCCCGGAGGGCCCGGCCCTCCGGCCGGCCGGGCCCGGCCGGTCGGAGCCGTGACCGCTCCGGTCAGGCCCCGACCGGCCCCGCGGCCCGCCCCGCCGGGTGGACCGCCTCGTCCTCGATGTGCCGGGCCCGCGCCGCGCGCAGGCCGACCAGCATCTGCGGCACCAGCAGCAGCGCCAGGAAGCCGAGCGGCCCGTACCACTCGCCGGTGGCCTGGTAGATCCGGCCGATCAGGATCGGGCCCGGGATGGAGATCAGGTAGCCGACGCCCTGCGCGAAGGCGGACAGCTGCGCCACACCGCCGGCGGTCCGGGCGCGCAGCCCGATCATCGTCAGCACCAGCGGGAAGGCGCAGTTGGACAGGCCCACCAGGACGGCCCAGACCCACGGCGCCCCGGCCGGGGCGAGCGCCAGTCCGGCGTACCCGGCGATGCCGCAGCTGGCCAGCACGATCACGAACAGCCGCTGGTCGCCGCGGCGGGCGGCCAGGTTGGGCAGCACGAAGGAGACGGGCACCCCGATCACCATGGTGACCGCGAGCAGCACCCCGGAGGTCCCCTTGTCGACGCCGGCGTCCTGGAAGATCTTCGGCAGCCAGCCCATCACCACGTACGCGCCGGTGGCCTGGAGGCCGAAGAAGCAGGCCATCGCCCAGGCCGTACGGCTGCGGGTGATCGGCAGCTTGGCGGGAGCCGCGGCACCGCCCGCCCGCTCGCCGCGCTCGCGCTTGGCGATCAGCACCGGCAGCCAGAGCAGCAGGGCGAGTGCGCCCAGGGCCGCCCAGACGCCGAGGCCGTAGCGCCAGTCGCCGCCGAGCGCGCTGGTCAGCGGCACCGTGACGGCGGCGGCCAGCGCGGTGCCGGCGGAGAGCGCCATGGAGTAGAGGCCGATCATCGGACCGACCTTCTCCGGGAAGTACCGCTTGATCACCACCGGCAGCAGCACGTTGGAGACTGCCACCCCGGCCAGCGCGAGGGCGGTCAGCAGCAGGAACACCGCGGTCCCGCCGGCGAAGGAGCGGGCCAGCACGCCGGCGGTGATGGCGGCCATTCCGGCCGTGACCACGGCGATCGGGCCGATCCTGCGGGCCGCGGCGGGCGCGGCGAAGCCGAACAGCGCGAAGCACAGCGACGGGACGGCGGTGAGCAGCCCGGCGAGCGTCGGGTTCATTCCCAGGTCGCCGCGGACCTGGTCGAGCAGCGGCCCGAGGCTGGTGACGACGGGCCGCAGGTTGAAGGCGGCGGCGGCGATCGCGACGGCGAACAGCCCGGCCAGGTACTTGGCGGGGGGAGCGGGCCGCTCGGTCTGCGGCCGGGCCCCGGTTCGTGGGGAGGCAGCGGCGGTGGTGGCGGTGGTGCTGGTGTCGGGCGCGGGAGGCATGGACGCCATCATAGAATGATGGGATGAATTGATGCACCTTGGAATTGGCATGATGTGCCGACCGTTCATCCACCGGCCGCTTTCCCCCAGGGCCCACCCACTCGCCCCGTAGCCGCAAGGAGTCCCCCGTGGCGCTGTCATCGCCGAGGCGCACCCCGTTGTCCGACCAGGTGATCGCGCAGCTGCGCGCCCAGATCACCTCCGGGGAGTGGCCCGTCGGCTCGCGCATCCCCACCGAGGCCGCGCTGGTGGAACAGCTCGGGGTGGCCCGCAACACCGTCCGCGAGGCCGTCCGCGCCCTCGCCCACAACGGGCTGCTCGACATCCGGCAGGGCTCCGGCACCTACGTGCTCGCCACCAGCGAGCTGGCCGGGGTGATGCACCGCCGCTTCGCCGACGCCGACCAGGCGCAGGTCTCCGAGCTGCGGGCGGCCCTGGAGACCTCGGCGGCGGGCCTGGCGGCCGTCCGCCGCACCGCGCGCGACCTCCAGCTGCTGGACGCGGCGCTCGCCCGCCGCGAGGCCGCCTGGCACTCCGGCGGCGCCGAGGACTTCGTCCAGGCCGACGCCGCCTTCCACCAGGCCGTGGTCGCCGCCGCCCACAACGACGTGCTGCTCGCCGTCTACGCCGACCTCGGCGAGGTCACCCGGGCGCACCTGCGCCACGACGTCGGCCCCGAGCTGATCCCCGAGCGGTACATCGGCCACGACACCATCCTGGACGCCATCCGGGCCGGCGACGCCCAGCGCGCCTCGATCGAGGCCGGCCGCGCCATCGGGGCCTGCGGCAAGGCCGAGGCCGCCACGGCCGCGACAGGGACGGGGACGGGGACGGCCGGCCAGGCCTGACCCCGCCGACCCGAATCGGCCCCTAGAAACGGCCCCGGGAGCGGCCCGGGGAACGCTCCCGGACGCAGTCCGGGAACGCCGCTGCCCGGCACCCCCTCCGCGGGGGTGCCGGGCAGCGGCGTTGTCAGCGGATCAGGCGCCGATGGCGTGCAGACCGCCGTCGACGTGGATGATCTCGCCGGTGGTCTTCGGGAACCACTCGGACAGCAGCGCGACGATGGCGCGGCCGGCCGGCTCCGGGTCGCCCAGGTCCCACTTCAGCGGGGAGCGGTGGTTCCAGGTGTCGGCCAGGTCGCCGAAGCCCGGGATGGACTTGGCGGCCATCGAGCCGAGCGGACCGGCCGAGACCAGGTTGCAGCGGATGTCGCGCGGGCCCAGGTAGCGCGCCAGGTAGCGGCTGGTCGACTCCAGGGCGGCCTTGGCCGGGCCCATCCAGTCGTACTGCGGCCACGCGAACTGGGCGTCGAAGGTCAGGCCGACCACCGAGCCGCCGTCCTGCATCAGCGGCAGCAGTGCCATGGTCAGCGACTTCAGCGAGTACGCCGAGACGTGCATGGCGGTCGCCACGGACTCCCACGGGGTGTCCAGGAAGTTGCCGCCCAGCGCGTCCTGCGGCGCGAAGCCGATCGAGTGGACGACGCCGTCCAGGGTCGGCAGGTGCTCGCGGACCTGGTCGGCGATGCCGGCCAGCTGCTCCGGGTTGGAGACGTCCAGCTCCAGCACCTTGACCGGCTTCGGCAGCTTCTTGGCGATCCGCTCCGTGAGGGTCGGACGCGGGAACGCGGTGAGGATGATCTCCGCGCCCTGCTCCTGCGCGAGCTTGGCGGCGTGGAAGGCGATGGACGACTCCATCAGCACACCGGTGATCAGGATCCGCTTGCCTTCGAGGATTCCACTCATGATCAGTGACCCATGCCCAATCCGCCGTCGACGGGAATGACGGCTCCGGTGATGTACGCGGCCTCGTCCGACCCGAGGAACCGCACGGTGGAGGCGACCTCGGCGGGCGCCGCGTAGCGGCCCAGCGGCACACCGGAGACGATCTCCGCGCGGCGCTCGTCGCTGAGCACGGCGGTCATGTCGGTGTCCACGAAGCCGGGCGCCACCACGTTGACGGTGATGTTGCGCGGGCCGAGCTCGCGCGCCAGCGACCGGGCGAAGCCGACCAGGCCGGCCTTGGAGGCGGCGTAGTTGGCCTGGCCCGGCGAGCCGGACAGGCCCACCACGGAGGAGATCAGCACCACGCGGCCCTTCTTGGCGCGCATCATCAGCTTGGAGGCGCGCTTGACCACCCGGAAGGTGCCGGTCAGGTTGGTGTCCAGGACGGACGTGAAGTCCTCCTCGGACATCCGCAGGAGCAGGGTGTCGTTGGTGATGCCGGCGTTGGCGACCAGCACCTCGACCGCGCCGTGCTTCTGCTCGATCTCGGTGAAGGCGGCGTCGACCTGCGCGGCGTCCGTGATGTCGCAGCGGACCGCGAGGACGTCGTACTTCTCCAGGGCCTCGGGCACCTCGCCCGAGCGGCTGGTGATGGCCACCTTGTCGCCCGCTTCGGCGAAGGCCTGGGCGATCGCGAGGCCGATGCCCCGGTTTCCTCCGGTGACGAGAACCGAGCGGCTCAACGATCCACCTCTCTCCGTGTGTGAGCACGTACGTCGGAATGCGTACGCAGTGTGACGCTATCGGGCGGTCGGCGGTGTCGACGCATCGGGCTCCGACAGCGCCGAACCGGAGGAACTGTCGCAATCCGACAATGCCGCCCCCGCAGCCCCCGGCGCCTCCCGTCGGTTCCTCCGCAGGCCGGGGCGCCGCCGCGATCGGGGCGACTGTACGGGAACAAGACGGCAGGGCGCACCCGTTGCCCCCCTGGTGCGGACCGACCCGGGAGCGGGCCGTATCCTCCCCCGAACAGTCCCGGCGAGGAACGAAGGCAGGGCGCATGACCAAGGCACGGCCCGGGAGCACCCACCGACGCGGACGACTTCTCGCCCTGACCGCCCTCGCGGCGGCCCTGGGCTCGGCCGCCTGGTCGCTGCGCGACGTCCCGGCGGCGTTCGGGCGCCGCCCCGACGGCGAGCGCGAAGAGCGGGTGCGCAACTCCCCGCAGTACCGCGACGGCGTCTTCCACAACGCGCCCTCCGCCCTCGCCCGCACCGCCGACGCCCCCGGCATCGACCCGGGCACCGTCCGTCGGATGCTGTTCGAGCGCGACGGCCGCGTCCCCGCCCACCCCGTCCCCACCGTCCGCCCGGCCCCCGCGACCGGCCCGGCCGCCGAGGGACTGGAGATCACCTGGTACGGGCACGCCTCCGCGCTGGTGGAGATCGAGGGCTCGCGGGTGCTGCTCGACCCGGTCTGGAGCGACCGCTGCTCGCCCTCCGCGCACATCGGCCCGAAGCGGCTGCACCCGGTGCCCGTCGAGTTGGAGGAACTCCCGCCGGTCGACGCCGTGCTGATCTCGCACGACCACTACGACCACCTCGACATGGCCACCGTCAAGCGCCTGCTGCGCAGCCAGTCCGCGCCCTTCGCGGTGCCGCTCGGCATCGGCGCCCACCTGCGCCGCTGGGGCGTGCCCGAGCACCGGATCATCGAGCTGGACTGGGACGAGACCTGCACCCTGGGCGAGCTGGTGCTCACCCTCACCTCCGCGCACCACTTCTCCGGCCGCGGCCTCACCCGCAACACCACCCTGTGGGGCTCCTGGGTGATCGCCGGCCCCACTCGCAAGGTCTTCTACACCGGCGACTCCGGCTACTTCGAGGGCTACGGCCGGATCGGCGAGCAGCACGGCCCCTTCGACGCCGCCCTGGTGCAGATCGGCGCGTACGACACGGCCTGGGCCGACATCCACATGACGCCCGAGGACGCCGTCCTCGCCCACCGCGACCTCAGGGCCGGGCTGCTGGTGCCGGTCCACTGGTGCACCTTCAACCTGGGCCTGCACCCGTGGGCCGAGCCGATCGAGCGGCTGCTCGCAGAGGCCAAGGCCCAGGCCGTGCCGCTGGCGGTGCCGCGTCCCGGCGAGCGGGTCGACGTGGACAACCCGCCGGAGCTGGACGGCTGGTGGGAGGCCGTCTCCTGACGGCCCGGCCGGCGGGCGAACGGCAGCGGCCGCGGCGAGCGGGCAGCCGTCGCCCGACGGCGGCGACCGGCGACGGCGCCCCGGGGCGGTAGCCGGGGGTGTCGGCCGGGGCGTCGGCCGCCGGCGTTGACCGGATGTCGCGGCGCACCTGGCGAAATGCGCTGGCCGGAAACCCGGTGGACGGGAAATGATGCGGTGCGGGCGCCCCTGTGGGCACCCGCACCGTCACCCTCCGCGACCTGGGAGCCCGATTGCCTCCGATCCCTCCGGCCGACAGCGCCGGCGCCCCCTCCGGGCGCGCCGTCGACCCGCTGTTCCTCGCCCTCCCGCTGCGCACCCTCGCCGACGCCGCCCTCACCCGCGCCCGTGAACTCGGCGCCGACCACGCCGACTTCCGCCTGGAACGCGTCCGCAGCGCGTCCTGGCGGCTGCGCGACGCCCGCCCGGCCGGCACCTCCGACAGCGTGCAGCTCGGCTTCGCCGTCCGCGTCCTGCTGGACGGCGCCTGGGGCTTCGCCGCCGGGGTGGACCTGACCCCGGACGCCGCCGCGGCGGTCGCCGCCCAGGCCGTCGCGGTGGCGCGGCTGTCCGGCGGGATCAGCCGGGCGGCCGGCTCCACCGAGCGGGTCGAGCTGGCCGACGAGCCGGTCCACCGGGACGTCACCTGGGTCTCCGCGTACGAGGTCAACCCCTTCGAGGTGCCGGACGCCGAGAAGACCGCCCTGCTCGCCGAGCGCAGCTCCCGGCTGCTGGCCGCCCAGGGCGTCTCGCACGTCCAGGCGGCCCTGCTGACCGTCCAGGAGAACAAGTTCTACGCGGACACCGCGGGCACCATGACGACCCAGCAGCGGATCCGGCTCCACTCCGACCTGGAGGCCACCTCGGTCGACGAGCGCACCGGCGCCTTCGACTCGATGCGCACCCTCGCCCCGCCGGTCGGCCGCGGCTACGAGTACCTCACCGGCACGGGATGGGACTGGGACGCGGAGATCGCCGAACTGCCCGTGCTGCTGGCCGAGAAGATGAAGGCCCCGAGCGTCCGGGCGGGCCGCTACGACCTGGTCGTCGACCCGTCCAACCTGTGGCTGACCATCCACGAGTCGATCGGCCACGCCACCGAGCTGGACCGCGCGCTCGGCTACGAGGCCGCCTACGCCGGCACCTCCTTCGCCACCTTCGACCAGCTCGGCACCCTGAAGTACGGCTCCGAGCTGATGCACGTCACCGGCGACCGCACCGCCGAGCACGGCCTGTCCACGATCGGCTACGACGACGAGGGCGTGGCCACCCAGTCCTGGGACCTGATCCGCGACGGCGTCCTGGTCGGCTACCAACTCGACCGCGGCATGGCCAAGCTGAAGGGCTTCGAGCGCTCCAACGGCTGCGCCTTCGCGGACTCCCCGGCGCACGTCCCGGTGCAGCGGATGGCCAACGTCTCGCTCCAGCCCGCCGCCGGCGGCCCGGACACCGAGGAGCTGTTCGCCGGGGTGGAGAACGGCCTGTACATCGTCGGCGACCGCTCCTGGTCGATCGACATGCAGCGCTACAACTTCCAGTTCACCGGGCAGCGCGCCTACGCCATCAAGAACGGCGAACTCGCCGGCCAGGTCAAGGACTTCGCCTACCAGGCCACCACCACCGACTTCTGGGGCTCGATGGCCGCGGTCGGCGGCCCGCAGACCTACGTCCTCGGCGGCGCCTTCAACTGCGGCAAGGCCCAGCCCGGCCAGGTCGCGGCGGTCAGCCACGGCTGCCCGTCGGCGCTGTTCCGCAACGTCAACGTGCTCAACACCCAGCAGGAGGCGGGTCACTGATGTCCGCGATGCAGCCCCACGAACTCGTCGAGCTGGCCCTCGGCCTCTCCCGCGCCGACGGCTGCGTGGTGATCGCCGACGAGGAGTCCACCGCCAACCTGCGCTGGGCCGCGAACGCGCTGACCACCAACGGTGTCACCCGCGGCCGCCGCCTCACCGTGATCGCCACCGTGGCCGGCGCCGAGGGCACCGCCTCCGGCGTGGTCTCCCGCGAGGCCGTCACCGCCGAGGACGTCGAGGGCCTGGTCCGGGCCGCCGAGGAGGCCGCCCGGGCGGCCGGCCCCGCCGAGGACGCCCAGCCCCTGATCGCCGACCGGCCGGCCTCCCCGGACTTCACCCAGCCGCCCACCGAGACCTCGATCGCCGTCTTCGACGCCTTCGGCCCGGCCCTCGGCGCGGCCTTCGCCCGTGCCGCCGCACAGGGCGAACTGCTGTACGGCTTCGCCCGGCACGAGATCACCACCAGCTACCTGGGCAGCTCCACCGGCCTGCGGCTGCGCCACGACCAGCCCACCGGCATGGTGGAGATCAACGCCAAGACCGCCGACCTGTCCGGTTCGGCCTGGGCCGGCGCCGCCACCCGGGACTTCTCGGACATCGACGTCGAGGCCCTGCACGCCGAGCTGACCAAGCGCCTCGGCTGGGGCGCCCGCAAGGTCGACCTGCCGGCCGGGCGCTACGAGACGCTGCTGCCGCCCTCGGCCGTCGCCGATCTGATGATCTACCTCAACTGGTCCTCCGGCGGCCGGGACGCCCACGAGGGCCGCACCGTCTTCTCCAAGCCCGGCGGCGGCACCCGGATCGGCGACAAGCTCGCCGGCCTGCCGCTGACGCTGCGCTCCGACCCGCGCGAGGAGGGCCTGGAGGCCGCGCCCTTCGTGCTGGCCCACAGCAGCGGCGGCGACGTCTCGGTCTTCGACAACGGCGCGCCGATCGCCGCCACCGAGTGGATCCGCGAGGGCGTGCTGACCGATCTGATCACCAGCCGCCACGCGGCCGGCCTCACCGGCCTTCCGCTGCGCCCGGCGGTCGACAACCTGGTCCTGGAGACGGCCGACCAGGACTCCGCGCCGACCCTGGACGAGATGATCGCCCGCACCGAGCACGGCCTGCTGCTCACCTGCCTCTGGTACATCCGCGAGGTGGACCCGGCGACGCTGCTGCTCACCGGCCTCACCCGGGACGGCGTGTACCTGGTGGAGAACGGCGAGGTGGTCGGCGCGGTCAACAACTTCCGGTTCAACGAGTCCCCGGTCGACCTGCTCGGCCGGATCACCGAGGTGGGCCGCACCGAGCGCTGCCTGCCCCGCGAGTGGAGCGACTACTTCACCCGCACCGCGATGCCACCCGTGCGTGTCGCGGACTTCAACATGAGTTCGGTCAGCCAGGCCTCTTAACCGGCGGCCGACGGGGGGATACGAGAGACATGACGGACGAGAAGCGGCTGGTCAGGACGAGCAGGATGCTGTCGCGCATCCTGCGCCACGAGCCGGAGCTGGTGGGGATCACCCTGGACGGCTCCGGCTGGGTCCGGGTCGACGAACTGCTCACCGCCCTAGCGGCGGAGGGCAGGCCGCTCACCCGGGCCGAGCTCGACCACCTGGTGGCCACCAGCGACAAGCGCCGCTTCGGCTACTCGCCGGACGGTCTCTCGATCCGCGCCAACCAGGGCCACTCGGTGGCGGTCGACCTCGGTCTGGCCGCCACCGCCCCGCCCCCCGTGCTCTACCACGGCACCGCCGAGCGCCACCTGGCGTCGATCTTCCGCGAGGGCCTGCGTCCGATGACCCGCCAGGACGTCCACCTGTCGGCGGACACCGGGACGGCGACCCGGGTCGGTGCCCGGCACGGCCGACCGGTCGTGCTCACCGTGAACGCGGCCGCCATGGCGGCGGCCGGTCACGAGTTCCGGCTCAGCGAGAACGGCGTCTGGCTCACCGACGCCGTCCCTCCGCAGTACCTCTCCCGCCGCTCCTAGGGACCGGCCCACCAGGGCCCGGGACCGCCGGACGGCTCCCTATCACGCCCGACCGGGTGGGCCCCGCCCACCCGGTCTCGTCGCTCCGGCGCGCCCGGGCGTACCGTGAGGAGGCCGCGCGGAACGGCGCGCGGGTGCGTGGACGAGGGCGGTAGGACAGATGCGCAAGAACGCCGAGGGCGGACAGGTCTACCGGATCACCGGGGCCCGGAGCAGCCTCACCGAGGACGTCCGGGGGCGTCAGCGCCGCTACGTCATCTCGATGCTGATCCGCACGCTCTGCGTGCTGCTCGCGGTGGTGCTGTGGGACGTCCAGCGCTGGCTGGCGTTCGCCGCGCTGGCGGGCGGTGTGCTGCTGCCCTACTTCGCGGTGCTGATCGCCAACGCCGGCCGCGAGCGGGCCCCCGGTCTGCCGAGCAGCTTCGACATCCCGCACGACACCCCGCTGATGCTCGGCCCCGGTGGTACCGGTGGGGCCGGTGCGTCCGGTGGTGCGGGACGGGCGGAGGCCCCCGGCACGGAAACTCCACAGGGTCCGAACCCCCGATCCGATTCGTGACGGTTGGGCTCGTTTCGACTCCGCGAAAGCTCAGAAGAACCTCAGATTAATCATGCAAGACCTCCCCATCCGAGGGTGTCGGCGTGACATACTGCGTACGCGCTCCGCATCCCCCGTCGGAGCGACGGACCGACGCCGGGCGGCTCCCCCCGTGGCTGCCCGGCGTCGCCATGTCCGGATCCGGACGGGCCGGCCGCGGCCGTCGCGGCCCGTGGCAGACTGACGGCGACGATCATCCGCCGAGCACCGAGGACGACCCGATGGACACCCCGCAGACGCCGATCTGCTCCGCCAAGGGCTGCCGGGCGGACGCCCGGTGGGTGCTGGTGTGGAACAACCCCAAGCTGCACACCCCGGACCGCCGCAAGACCTGGCTGGCCTGCGAGGAGCACCGCGAGCACCTGTCCCAGTTCCTGGGCGTGCGCGGCTTCCTCAAGGAGGTCGTCGCCTTCGCCGACTACTCCGGGACGGCGGAGGCGGGCGACTAGCCGCCGATCGCCGACATCGGCCGCTCGGGCTGCAGGAACTCCGGGTCGTCGATCCCGGCTCCGGCCTTCTTGCCCCACATCGCCGCCCGCCAGAGCGCGGCCAGCTCCGCGTCGTCCGCCCCCGAGCGCAGCGCGGTGCGCAGGTCGGTCTCCCCGGTGGCGAACAGGCAGTTGCGCACCTGCCCGTCGGCGGTCAGCCGGGTGCGGTCGCAGGCCCGGCAGAACGGCCTGGTGACGGAGGCGATCACGCCGACCCGGCCCGGGCCGCCGTCCACCACCCAGCGTTCGGCGGGCGCCGCGCCCCGGCCCGCGGCCGGTTCCGGGGTGAGCGTGAAGCGCGCGCCCAGCAGTTCCAGGATCTCGGCCGCGGTGACCATCGACGAACGGTCCCAGCCGTGTTGGGCGTCCAGCGGCATCTGCTCGATGAAGCGCAGCTCGTAGCCCCGCTCCAGGCACCAGGCCAGCAGGTCGGCGGCCTCGTGGTCGTTGACGCCGCGCATCAGCACGGTGTTCAGCTTGACCGGCGTCAGCCCGGCCGCCTCGGCGGCGGCCAGGCCGTCCAGCACGTCCTGGTGGCGCCGGCGGCGGGTGAGCGTGTGGAACACCTCGGGGTCGAGGGTGTCCAGCGAGACGTTGATCCGGTCGAGCCCGGCCTCGCGCAGCGCCGTCGCGGTGCGGGCCAGGCCGACGCCGTTGGTGGTGAGCGACAGCTCGGGGCGCGGCTCCAGCTCGGAGCAGGCGGCCACGATGGCGACGAGTCCGGGGCGCAGCAGCGGCTCGCCGCCGGTGAAGCGCACCTCGCGCACGCCCAGCTCCCGGACGGCCAGGGAGACCAGCCGGACGATCTCCTCGTCGGTCAGCAGCTCGGGCTTGGCCAGCCACTGGAGGCCTTCCTCCGGCATGCAGTAGGTGCATCTCAGGTTGCACCGGTCGGTCAGGGAGACCCGCAGGTCGACGGCCTGTCGTCCGAAGGTGTCGAGCAGCACGTGCGTCCCTTCCCGAAATGCGGCCGGCCCGGCCACCGTCTCGGCGGGGGCCGGGCCAGCATAGTCATCGCGGGATGATCAGTGGGCGCCCAGCCCGGTGAGCGAGCGGACCTCCAGTTCAGCGTACTTCGCCGGGTCGGCGCGTTCCTTCGACAGCAGGGTCCCGAGCCAGCCGGCCAGGAAGCCGACCGGGATGGAGACCAGGCCGGGGTTCTCCAGCGGGAACCAGTGGAAGTCGGAGTGCGGGAAGAGCGAGGTCTTCGCGCCCGAGGCCACCGGGGAGAACACCACCAGCAGTACCGAGGTGACCAGGCCGGCGTAGACCGAGCTGACCGCGCCGGTGGTGGTGAAGCGCTTCCAGAAGAGCGAGTAGAGCAGGGTGGGCAGGTTCGCCGAGGCCGCCACCGCGAAGGCGAGCGCCACCAGCGCGGCGGTGTTGAGCTTGTCCGCGAAGAGGCTGAGCACGATCGAGACCGCGCCGATCGCCACCGCCGCCCACTTGGCCGACATCACCTCCTCCCGCTCGGTCGCCTTGCCCCGCCGGATCACGTTGGCGTACAGGTCGTGCGCGAAGGACGCCGAGGAGGCCAGGGTGAGCCCGGCGACCACGGCCAGGATGGTGGCGAAGGCGACCGCCGAGATCACCGCGAGCAGGATCGCGCCGCCGGTGCTGCCGCTGCCGCCGCCGAGCGCCTCGGCCAGCTGCGGGGCCGCGGTGTTGCCGGCCGCGTTGGCCGCCTTGATCTGCTTGGAGCCGACCAGCGCGGCCGCGCCGAAGCCGAGCGCCAGGGTCATCAGGTAGAAGACGCCGATGATGCCGATCGCCCAGAGCACCGACTTCCTGGCCGCCTTGGCGGTGGGCACGGTGTAGAAGCGGACCAGGATGTGCGGCAGGCCGGCGGTGCCGAGCACCAGCGCGATGCCCAGGCTGATGAAGTCGAGCTTCGCGGTGCCGCTGCCGTACTTCTGCCCCGGCTGGAGGAAGGCCTCCCCCTTGCCGCTGGCGCTGGCCGCCGCGCCCAGCAGCTCGGAGGGGTTGAAGTGGTACTTGGCGAGCACCAGCACGGTCATCAGCGCGGCGCCGGAGATCAGCATGACCGCCTTGACGATCTGCACCCAGGTGGTGCCCTTCATCCCCCCTATCACCACGTAGACGATCATCAGCGCACCGACCCCGACGATGGTCCAGCGCTTGGCGGCGTTCCCCTCGGCCCCGAGGAGCAGGGCGACCAGCGTCCCCGCCCCGACCATCTGCGCCAGCAGGTAGAAGATCGACACCACGATGGTGGACACGCCCGCCGCGGTGCGCACCGGGCGCTGGCGCATCCGGAACGCGAGCACGTCCGCCATGGTGAAGCGGCCGGAGTTGCGCAGCGGCTCGGCGATCAGCAGCAGCGCGACCAGCCAGGCGACCAGGAAGCCGATCGAGTACAGGAAGCCGTCGTACCCGGCCAGGGCGATGGTGCCGGCGATGCCGAGGAAGGAGGCGGCCGACATGTAGTCGCCCGAGATGGCCAGGCCGTTCTGGAAGCCGGTGAAGCCGCGGCCGCCGGCGTAGAAGTCGGCGGCGCTGCGGTTCTGCCGTCCGGCCCAGACGGTGATGACCAGGGTGGCCACCACGAACAGCCCGAACAGGGCCATCGTCAGGCCGCGGTGCTCCGTGGCGGAGCTGGCGAGCTCGGTCATTCGGCGGACTCCCGGGGGGCGTGGACGACGGCGCCGTGGGCCTCGCGGATCGCGGCAGCGGGCGGGTCGATCCGCCGGTCCGCGTAACGGGCGTACCAGGCGGCGATGGCGAAGGTGGTGGCGAACTGCAGCAGCCCGAGCACCAGGGCGACGTTGACGTGCCCGACGACCTTGGTGCCCATCAGCCCGGGCGCGTAGCAGGAGAGCAGGACGTAGAGCAGGTACCAGAGCACGAAGCCGATGGTGACCGGGAAGGCGAAACTCCGGAAGGAGCGCCGCAGGGTACGGAACTCCTCGCTGTCATCGATGAGTTGGACTTCCGTAGCGGTGGTGGTGATCGGCGGCGAATCCACTCTGTCTCCTCACTCCTTCGGCGTAGCGGTCACACGAGGGGACGATCGAACGTGAGGGGCGTCACATGTCTCGTGCGCGCCGCGCAATGCTAGGAGCGTCGCGCCCGGCCGGGAAGGGGTTCACGGCGATCAGCCAGCCGTTCACCCCGTCGCTCCATCCAATTGGCCGAAAACCACCACTCGCGTCACGTGGCGACGCCACCTCCGCATGCGAAAGGGCGGCACCGTCCAACGGTGCCGCCCCTTGTGACGTCGCGTCAGAACGCGATGCGGACCTTCAGCGCCGACCGGTCGTCCATCGCCCGGTAGCCGTCCGGAACGCCGTCCAGGTCGACCGTGCGGTCGAACACCAGCCCGGGCTCGATGGCCCCGGAGAGCACGTCCGGCAGCAGCTCGGGGATGTACGCGCGGGCGGGCGCCACGCCGCCGTTCAGCGAAACGTTTCGGCCGAACATCTGGCCGATGTCGACGCCCGCGCTGCCGCCGTGCGGCACGCCGACGTAACCGACCGCGCCGCCGTCGCGGGTGATCGAGATCGCCGTCCGCATCGACTCCTCGGTACCGACCGCCTCCAGCACCGCGTGCGCCCCGACGCCGCCGGTCAGCTCCCTGACCGCCTCGACGGCGGCGTCGCCGCGCTCGGCCACCACGTCGGTCGCCCCGAAGCGGCGGGCCAGCTCCGTGCGGGCGGGGTGGCGGCCCAGCGCGATGATCCGGCCCGCACCCAGCCGGTGCGCCGCGAGCACGCCGCACAGGCCCACCGCACCGTCACCCACCACCGCGACCGTCGAGCCCGGACGCACCCGGGCCGACACCGCCGCGTGGTGCCCGGTGGACATCACGTCCGAGAGCGCCAGCAGCCCCGGCAGCAGCTTCTCGTCACCGGCCGCCTCCTTCGGCAGCTTCACCAGCGTCCCGTCCGCGAACGGCACCCGCACCGCCTCGCCCTGCCCGCCGTCCGAGCCGACCTCGCCCCAGAAACCGCCGTGCGGGCAGGAGGTCTGCAGCCCCTCCCGGCAGAACTCGCAGACGCCGTCCGACCAGACGAAGGGCGCCACCACGAGGTCCCCCACGGCGAAGCCGCGGACCTCGGCGCCGGCCTCCTCCACCACGCCCAGGAACTCGTGCCCGATCCGCTGCCCGGCCACCCGCTGCGCCACCCCGCGGTAGGCCCACAGGTCGCTGCCGCAGATGCAGGCGTTCACGACCCGGACCACCACGTCCGTCGGCTGCTGGATCACCGGGTCCGGCACCTCTTCGATGCGGATGTCGTTGGGGCCGTGGATCACGGTGGCGCGCATGCGTTCTTCCTCACACAGAATCCGGCCAGGCAGCCGGAAAACGATTCGACCAGCTGTACGACACCCCCGCCGACCACTCTATTCCGGCTTGCCGGTCGCAACATTCCGGCCGAGCCCCTCCGGCGCGCCCCTTATCCTGTTGGACCATGCAACCGATCCAGCCCGAGACGTACGGTGCGCCGCGGACCGCCCCGGTCCCCGCCCAGCGCTCCGCCGCCCCCGCCGAGGGCTTCGCGGTCGTCGACGTCGAGACCACCGGTCTCGGCCGCTCCGACCGCGTCATCTCGGCGGGCGTCTACCAGCTGGACCCGGACGGCGACGTCACCGACCACTGGTACACCCTGGTCAACCCGGAACGGGACCCGGGACCGGTCTGGATCCACGGCCTCACCGCCGAACTGCTCTCCACCGCCCCGACCTTCCCCGAGATCGCCGACGAGTTCGCCGCGCGCCTGGAGCACCGCGTCCTGGTCGCCCACAACGCGCTCTTCGACTGGAACATGATCTCCCGCGAGTTCTCCCGGGCCGGCCGCCGCGCCCCGGTCGAGCAGCGGCTCTGCACCATGGTCCTCTCCCGCGACCTCCGACTGCCCCTGCCCAACGGCAAGCTCTCCTCGCTCGCCGCCCACTTCGGCGTCCAGCAGCGCCACGCCCACAACGCCCTGGACGACGCCCGGGTGCTCGCCGAGGCCTTCCGCCCCAGCCTCCACCTCGCCCGCCACCACGGCGTCCCGCTCCCCCTCCAGAACTGCGTCGCCGTCACCGACCTCGGCGAGGACGAACCCGCCACCCCCGGCCGTGCGAGCTGGACCGGCTCCCAGTACCGCCAGGCCAAGAAGCGGCCGCCCTGCCCGTACCCCAACCCGGGGCGCTGGGAGGACGGCAAGCCCCTGGTCCAGGGCATGCGGGTGGCCTTCACCGGCGACACCGCCACCGACCGCGAGGTGCTGGAGGACCGCGCCGTCGAAGCGGGCCTGCACATCGCGACCTCGGTGAGCCGCCTCACCAGCCTGCTCGTCACCAACGAGCCGAACAGCTGGAGCGGCAAGGCCCGCAAGGCCCGCGAGGTCGGCACCCCGGTGGTCGGCGAGGACGCCTTCCTCCAGCTGCTGCGCGAGGTCGCCCCGCACCCCGGTGCGTGAGCCCGTTGTGAGGTCGGCGTACCGTTCCCATGTGTACCGTTTTCTGCTGACCCGGCAGTGGCTGATCACCATCCTGATCGCGCTACTGCTGATCCCCGCGACGATCAAGCTGGGTTTCTGGCAGCTGCACCGCCACGAGGCGCGGGTGGCCCGGAACGAGCTGATCGGCAAGGCCCTCACCGCCTCGCCCGAGCCCTTCGACACGCTGTCGCCGGCCCCCGGCTCCACCGTGCCCAAGGACCTCACCTGGCGCGCCGTGACGGCCACCGGGCAGTACGACCCGGCACACGAGTTCGTGGTCCGCAGGCGCACCGACTCCAACGGCACGATCGGCTACTTCGTCGTCACCCCGCTGAAGCTCTCCGACGGCAAGGGCACCGTCCTGGTCAACCGCGGCTGGGTCCCCTCCGGCACCGGCGCCCTCGACTACCCGCCCGTCCCGGCCGCCCCGGCCGGCGAGGTCACCCTCACCGGCCGGCTGCGCGCCGACGAGACCGCCGGCAGCAGCGGCGGCTTCGTCAAGGACCGGGCCGGCCTGCCGCCCCGCCAGTTCAACCTGATCAACACCGAACAGCAGGCCAAGGAGACCGGCACCACCCTCCTCGGCGGCTACCTCGAACTCACCGCCACCACCCCGGCCCCGGCCGACCAGCCCCAGCTGATCCCCGAGCCCAACCACTCCGACATCGGCCCCCACATGGCCTACGCCATCCAGTGGTGGCTGTTCACCGCGATGATCCCGGTCGGCGTCTGGGTCCTGATCCGCCGCGAGGCCAAGGACCGCGCCAAGCGGGCCGCCGAACCCGAGGCCGCCCTCGACGCCCTCCCGGCCTAGGGCCAATGCCGGTGACTTTGGTGTCTGTGAGCTTCCCCCGTTGAGCGGGAGGTGGTGATTACCTGGTCAGGATGGGTTCAGGCAGTTCGACGGTCACTGGTTCGGCCGTCGCCTGGTTGGC
>NZ_JBEPAK010000147.1:0-10397 GCF_040298565.1 Kitasatospora sp. NPDC001539
CACCGGACCGGCGAGACGCTGCCGGACAGCGTGCTGGCCGAGCTGAAGGCCTTCGACGCGATCCTGCTGGGCGCCATCGGCGACCCGAGCGTGCCCGGGGCCGCCGCCGGCAGCGCGTCCCGCTACTTCTTCGCCCCCGCCAGGTCGTCGAACATGGCCGACAGGAACTCCGTGCACCAGCCGAGCAGTTCCCGGCCGACCAGCGGCTTGCCGCCGATCCGGCCGGTGCTCGGGCGGGGCACCAGCAGCTGCCGGGCCGCCGCCTTGACCTGGCTGCGCGGGTAGAGCCGGTTCAGCCGCAGCTGCTGGGACTCGCGCAGCTCCACCGGGCCGAAGCGGACGTTCGCGCCCTGCAGGGTGATGTCCGAGATCCCGCACCGGCGGGCGTACAGCCGCAGCGCCGCGACCATCAGCAGGTTCTCCACCGGCTCCGGCAGCTTGCCGTAGCGGTCCGTGAGCTCGTCCCGGACCTGCTGGATGTCCGCCTCCGAGTTGACCGCCGCGATCGAACGGTAGGCCTGCAGCCGCAGCCGCTCGCCGGGCGCGTAGTCGTGCGGCACGTGGGCGTCCACCGGCAGCTCGATCTTCACCTCCAGCGGCTCCTCCTCCGGTTCGCCGCCGTTCGCCAGCGACTCGCGGAACTCGGCCACCGCCTCGCCCACCATCCGCATGTAGAGGTCGAAGCCGACCCCCGCGATGTGCCCGGACTGCTCGCCGCCGAGCAGGTTGCCCGCGCCGCGGATCTCCAGGTCCTTCATCGCGACGTACATGCCGGCGCCCATCTCGGTGTGCTGGGCGATGGTGGCCAGCCGCTCGTGGGCGGTCTCGGTGAGCGGCTTCTCCGGCGGGTACAGCATGTAGGCGTAGCCGCGCTCGCGACCGCGCCCGACCCGGCCGCGCAGCTGGTGCAGCTGGGAGAGGCCGAAGGTGTCGCCGCGCTCGACGATCAGGGTGTTGGCGTTGGAGATGTCGATGCCGGACTCCACGATCGTGGTCGACACCAGGACGTCGAACTCCTTCTCCCAGAAGTCGACGACGACCTTCTCCAGCTGGGTCTCCCCCATCTGCCCGTGCGCGGTGGCGATCCGCGCCTCGGGCACCAGGTCCCTCAGCCGGGCGGCGGCCTTGTCGATCGACTCCACCCGGTTGTGGATGTAGAACACCTGGCCCTCGCGCAGGAGTTCGCGCCGGATCGCGGCCGAGATCTGCTTCTCGTCGTACGGCCCGACGAAGGTCAGCACCGGGTGGCGCTCCTCCGGCGGGGTGGTGATGGTGGACATCTCCCGGATGCCGGTGACGGCCATCTCCAGGGTGCGCGGGATCGGGGTCGCGGACATGGTGAGCACGTCCACGTTGGCGCGCAGCTTCTTCAGCTGCTCCTTGTGCTCGACGCCGAAGCGCTGCTCCTCGTCGACGATGACCAGGCCGAGGTCCTTGAACCTGGTCTCGGAGGAGAACAGCCGGTGGGTGCCGATGACCACGTCCACCGAGCCCTCGGACAGCCCCTCCAGGACGGCCTTGGCCTCGGTGTCGGTCTGGAAGCGGGAGAGCGCCTTCACGGTGACCGGGAAGTTGGCGTACCGCTCGGCGAAGGTGGAGAAGTGCTGCTGCACCAGCAGCGTGGTCGGCACCAGCACCGCGACCTGCTTGCCGTCCTGCACCGCCTTGAAGGCGGCCCGCACGGCGATCTCGGTCTTGCCGTAGCCGACGTCGCCGCAGATCAGCCGGTCCATCGGGACGGACTTCTCCATGTCCGACTTGACCTCGGCGATGGTCGTCAGCTGGTCCGGCGTCTCCGCGTACGGGAAGGCGTCCTCCAGCTCGCGCTGCCAGGGGGTGTCCGGCCCGAAGGCGTGCCCGGGGGCGGCCATCCGCGCCGAGTAGAGCTTGATCAGGTCGGCGGCGATCTCCTTGACCGCCTTCTTGGCCCGCTGCTTGGTCTTCGCCCAGTCCGCGCCGCCGAGCCGGTGCAGCGTCGGGGCCTCGCCGCCCACGTACTTGGTGACCTGGTCCAGCTGGTCGGTCGGCACGAACAGCCGGTCACCGGGGTGGCCCCGCTTGGCGGGGGCGTACTCCAGCACCAGGTACTCGCGGGTGGCGCCCTGGACGGTGCGCTGCACCATCTCGACGTACTTGCCGACGCCGTGCGCCTCGTGGACGACGTAGTCGCCGGCCACCAGGGCCAGCGGGTCGATCGCGTTGCGGCGCCGGGACGGCATCCGGCGCATGTCCTTGGTGGAGGACCGCTGGCCGGACAGGTCGGTCTCGGTGATGACGGTGAGCTTCAGCTGCTCGTCCACGAAGCCGTGCTCGATGGAGCCGCAGGAGACGTGGACGACGTCCCGGGTGGGTGCCTCGGCGAGGTCGGCGACCAGTCGGGCCGGGATGCCCTCGTTGCCCAGGACCTCGGCGAGCCGGGAGGCGGGGCCGTGGCCCTCGGTCACCATGACGACCCGCCAGTCGGCGGCCAGCCGCTCCTTGGCGTCGGCGATCGCGCGGGCGGTGTCGCCCCGGTACGCCTCGACGGCGTGCATGCCCAGGGTCAGGGTGGTGGCGTCGCCGAGCCGGTCGGCGTCCGCGCCCGGGACGGCGAGGGAGGCGTCGGCCGTGGACCCGCTGGCCGCGAACGGGCTGACGGACCACCAGGGCAGCCCGATCTCGTCGGCGTGCTCGCGCACCTCCGCGAGCGAGCGCAGCGAGGCGGCCGAGACGTCGATGGCCTCCAGGTCGATCGGCCGGTCCCCGCCCGCCGCCGCCGCGACCCAGGAGGCGTGCAGGAACTCCTGGCTGGTGGCCACCAGATCGGCGGCCCGGGTGCGGACCCGCTCGGGGTCGCAGAGCACCGCCACCGAGCCGAGCGGCAGCACGTCGAGCAGCAGCTCCATGTCGTCCACCAGCACCGGCGCCAGCGACTCCATGCCCTCGACCGCGATGCCCTCGGCGATCTTGTCCAGGATCTCGGCCAGCCCCGGGTGCTGGGCCGAGAGTTCGGCCGCTCGTGCCCGCACCTCGTCCGTCAGCAGCAGCTCGCGGCAGGGCGGCGCCCACAGGCCGTGCTCGGCGATCTCCAGCGAGCGCTGGTCGGCGACCTTGAAGTAGCGGATCTCCTCGACCTCGTCGCCCCAGAACTCCACCCGCAGCGGGTGCTCCTCGGTCGGCGGGAAGACGTCCAGGATGCCGCCGCGCACGGCGAACTCGCCGCGCTTCTCCACCAGTTCGACCCGCGCGTAGGCGGCCGCGGAGAGCCGGCGGGCCACCTCCTCCAGGTCGTGCGACTCGCCGCGCCGGACGGCCACCGGCTCCAGCTCGGCCAGGCCCTTGACCTGCGGCTGCAGCACCGAGCGGACCGGGGCGACGACCACCTGCACCGGCCCGGCCGCCGGGTCGTCGGCCCGCGGGTGGACGATCCGCCGCAGCACGGCCAGCCGGCGGCCGACGGTGTCCGAGCGGGGCGACAGCCGCTCGTGCGGCAGGGTCTCCCAGGCCGGGTACTCGGCGACGGCGTCGGGGGGCAGCAGCGAGCGCAGCGAGGCGGCGAGGTCCTCGGCCTCCCGGCCGGTCGCGGTGACGGCGAGCACCGGGCGGCCCCGGTCGCCGGCGGCCTGTGCGGCCAGCGCGCGGGCCAGCGCGGCGATGGCGAACGGCCGGGCGGCGGGCGGTCCGACCAGGTCCAGGTGGCGGCGGCCGCCGGCCGGGGCGCCGGCAGCGGTGGCCGCCCCGATCGCCTCGGCGAGCGCCGCGTCCCGCGCGACGACATCGAGCAGTCCGGTCAGGCTCATCAGAGGTCTCTTCTTCGTGCCGTGGCTGGTGCTGCCTCCGGGCGGCGGAAGGCCCGCCGGGGCAACGCGAACGGCCCGGCGCGCCGAGCGGCCGGGGGTCTCCAGCCTACGCCGCGGCACCGACGGGCACGCGGCGTACGGCCCCGGCGGGGCCGGGCAGGAGGGATCCGCGGCCCGGGGCCCGGCCGCTGGGGCCCGCCGCCCGGGACGCGACCGCGGACGAACCACTGGACGGAACACCGGTCGCGCGGTGGACGGGCCGCCCGGGCGGTGGGCGGCGGTGGGCTCCGCCATCCGCCACGAACTGGACATACTCCGGTCACTGGCCGTCCATGGAGATCGCGCACCATGGTGAACGTGCCCGCCGCACCCAACCGTGGGGGATGGCTGTGGCGGCACTGTCGCACCACCGATGGGGGTCGGGGGTGCGAGGCCGGGCGACCCTGGGTGGGGGCGCCCGCCCGTTCGCCGGGAACCGTGGCGCCCTTTCCTGGAGGGCGCCACGGGTCTCGGCCTCACCGCTTCGCCCACCCGGCCGCCGCCCGCGCCTACGCGGACCGCAGGACCGCAGGACCACTGAGGCAGCAGGATCGCCGGGGCCGCAGGACCGCTGAGGCAGCGGGACCGCGCCGACCGGTCCCGACCGGCCGGCCACCGTTCCGCCGTCCCGGCCGACCACCGACTCCGGTCGATCGACCGCAACGCGGAGGCCCTGACCGCCCGCACCAGCACGGAGGCGATCAGGGCCCCGGACACCGAACCCGTCCGGCCCGCACCGGCTGACCACCGGCGGGGGCGCGGGTCAGCGGCGGCGGTAGGAGACGGTGTTGGGGGCGGCGTAGCCGCTGCCGTCGTCCACGATGACGATCTTCGGGACGATCCGGGTCTCGTCCTCCGGCTGCGTCCCGGCTCCGGTGCCGCCCTCGGCGTCCCCGCGGTCCTCGGCTTCTCCCGGGCCCGCCACCGGTGCGGGTGGTGCGACCGGCTTCGGCGGTACGGCGACCGGGCCGGTCACCACGGGCCCGGCAGCACCGTTCGCCGCATCGGCCCGGATACCGGCGGCGGCCCCGCCGACCACCGGCTGCCGCGGGGCCGCCGCCTCGGGCGCACGGCCCGGGGCCTGGCCCGGCGCCGGGTCCTTCGCCGCGTCCTTCACCGGGTCCGTGACCGGGATCTCCCCCGTGTCCGCCTCGGAGTCCACCGGCAGCGGCCCGGCCGCCGCGTCCGCCGGGGCGGCCTCCTCGGCGTCGGCCGCCTCCTCCACCGCCTCGATCTGGCCGACCGCGGCACCCGTGAGCGAGGCCAGCGTCGCCTTGATGTGGTCGAGGTGCTGCTGCACGGTTTCCAGCCGGGCGTCGTACTCGCGCTGCTCCTGCTCGCTCGCCGCGTTGATCTTCTCGGCCTCGCGGCGGGCCCGGTCGATCAGCTGGTCGGCCTTGGCCTGGGCGTCGGTCTCCACCTGCTTGATCCGGCCGAGCACCGCCTCCCGGTGCTGCTCGGCCTCCCTGACCCGGCGTTCGGCGGTCGCGGAGACCTCGGCCTCCTCGACCTCGGCCCTGGCCTCGGCCTCGGCGAAGGCCTCGTCGGCCTGGCGGCGCCTGGCGGCCAGCTCGGCCTCGGCGTGCTCGCTCGTCTCGGCGGCGGCCACCCTGACCTTGGCGGCGTAGGCGGTGGCGGCGTCCCGGGTGGCCCGGCTCTCCCGGTCGGCCTCGGCCCGGATGCTCTCCGCCTCGGCGCGGGTGCGCTCCTCGGTGCGCCGCACCGCCGCGTCGGCCTCCGCCCGGACGGTGGCGGCGTACTCCTTGGCCGCCGCGGCGAGCGCCTGCCCGGCCTCGTACGCCTCGTCCCGCAGGTCCTCGGCGAAGCGCTCGGCCCGCTCCTTCACCGCCCGGGCCTCGTTCTGCGCCATCGCGGCCAGTCCGGCGGCCTGCTCGCTGAGCACCTGGTAGTCCGGCTCGGGGGCCTCGTCGGCGGCGCGGCGGATGTCGGCCAGTCGGGCCTCCATCTGCCGGATCCCGGCGCCGAGGACGCTCAGCCGTTCCCACGCCTCGTCGCGCTGCGCGGTCAGGGCGGCGAGCGCCCGGTCGACCTGCTCGGGCGCGTAACCGCGCCGGGCCTGGCTGAAGCCGTGCTGGGGGACGGCATCGCTCATGGGCTCTTCCCCTCGTATCGCGGGCTGCGGAGCCCATGATCGGACGGAACGGACGGATCCGGAACCGGTTCGGAAACCGGGGCCGGATTCGGTCGTCGTGCGGACCGGAACGGTCGAGGACCGGCCGAATAGACCCATCCTCTTGACCTATTTTGCGCAGATCCGGACGAAACCCCAATGAGGCACAGCTGCCCGGGCATGCCGGAGGGGCCGTTCCGGACACCGGGACGACCCCTCCCCACCTGCGAGGATCCGCGACGGTCCGCTACAGCAGACCGTCCCAGAACTGCTCCAGCAGCACGGCCCACCAGGTGTCCGCGTTCTGCAGGGCCGCCGGGTCGATCGCGGCGAGCTGCGCCTGGAAGTCGGTCGTCCAACGACCGGCCTGCTCGGGCGTCAGCCCGTACCGCAGCCGCCACATCCGGCCCAGCAGGGCCAGCGCGCGGACGAACTCCGGTACACCGCTGTTGACGAACCGCGGCGGCTGGCCGGTTCCGTCGACGTCCACGGCGACCACGTTCGCGGTGCCGTACTGGACGCACAGCTGGCGGCCGTAGTCGTTGCCGAGCACCAGGTAGCCGCCGAAGTCCGGGCCGGCCGGCAGGCCGCGCTCGGCGGCCAGCTCGGCGAGGGTCGGGATCGGCCGGCCCTCCTGCGCCTGGGCCCAGAAGAACGGTCCGAAGTCGCGCGGCAGCCCGGCCCACATCAGGGTCTGCGCCACCGGCTCGGGCACGCCCTGGCGGGCGACCGCGCGCTGCTCGTAGCGGAACAGGTTCTGCCCGAAGGCCTGGCCGACCTCCTGGGCGAGCTGCTGCGGCGGCAGCGGGGGCAGCGGCTGGACCGCCCCCGGCGCGGGCAGCGGCACCCGGAACGGGCGGACCCGCTGGGCGCCGGAGGCCAGCTGGTGCAGCTCGTCCAGGTGGTCGAGCAGCTCGGCCATCCCGGCCTGCCGGGAGGCGTGGTCGCGGCCGTACGGCGCGGTGTGGGTGAGCCGCACGTTCGGCCAGGAAGCGGCGATCATGCGGTTGCAGTAGCCGCCGGGCAGGTCGCAGGACTCCAGCTCGGTGTACAGCTCGAGCACCTGCTCCGGCGGCACGTTCAGCCGGCGCAGGTCCTGGAGGATCTTCCACTCCGGGTGCGGCGTGCCGGGCTCGCTGCGGTGCAGCAGCTTCTGCTCCGAGCCGTCCGGGCCGCGGTAGCTGAGCGCGGCGAAGTAGCCCGGACCGACCGCCGGGACCCCGGGCGGGACGGGCGCGCCGCCCTGCGGCGGACCGGTCACCGGGGTCGGCGGGACGACGCCCGGCGCGGCGCCCGCGTTCGGGTAGCCGTAGCCGGCCGCGCCGGCGGCGGGGGCGGCCGGACCGCCGGGCGGCGGCGGGACGGCGGGGCCGCCGGACGGCGGGGTGCCCGGGTCCGCGGGGCCGCCGAGCAGGGCCGGGTCGATCGCGCCGGCCAGCTGGGTCGCCTCGTACGAGATCCCGGCCGCGGGCGCCGCCGGGGTGCCCTGCGCGGCGGGGGCCGGGGCGGCGCCGGCGCGCAGGCCCGCCGGGGGCGGAGGCGGCGGGGTGGAACCGGCCGCCCGCCCGGTGGCACCGCCACCCGGCGCGGCCGGGCCCGGGGTGTGCCGGAGCTCGGCGGGCGGGGGCGGCGGCGGGGCCGAGCCGGAATTGCGGCCCAGCGCGCCCGGCCCGGACCCCGACGGGCTGCCGGAGGCGCCGGACGGACCGCCGCGCAGTGCGGCCGGCGGGGGCGGCGGCGGGGCCGAGTTCGGGTTGCGGCCGGGGCCGCCCGGCGCCGGTGCACCGGCCGGCGCGGCGGCGGGCGCGCCGGGGCCGCCGGGCAGGCCGGCCAGACCGCCGGGCGAGGCCAGCATGGTCGGAGCGTGCTCCACCGGGGCGCCGGCCGACGGCGGGGCGGGCGGGTTGCCCGGCGCGGCGAGCATGGTCGGCGCCTGCTCGACCGGGGCACCGCCCGAGGGCGGGGTGGCCGGGGCACCGGGCAGGCCCACCAGGCCGGGTACGGCGTCCGGCGGCGCGAGCAGCGTCGGTGCCGGCTCGACGGCTGCCGCCGCTGCCGGGGCCGGGACCGCCGAACCGGCGGGCGCGGCGGGCGGACCGGCCGGCGGTTGCCCGCCCGGCGGCGGGACCGGCGGCATTCCGTAGCCACCGCTGCCCGGGGGCATCAGCACGGTCGCCGCCTCGGCGCCGGCCGGGGCGGGCGCGTCCGGCAGGTCCGATCCGGAGGTGCGCAGGCCCTCGGGCATCAGGACGGTCGCCGCCTCGGCGCCGGCCGGAGCGTTCGGCGCGGCGGGGGCCGGAAGGACCGGCGGGACCGGCGCGACCGGCGACGGTGCCGGTGCCGGTGCGGCTGCCGCGGGCTGGGGCGGGAAGGCCGGCTCGTCGCCCGGCGGCGGGGCGAGCATGGTCGGCGCGTCCCCGGCGGGCCGGTCGGAGACCGGCGGCTCGGTCAGCACGGCGGGCGCGGGCGGCACCGGAGCGGCCGGCACCGGCGCGGTCGGCACCGGCGCGGGCAGCTCCTCAGCCGCGACCGCAGCAGGCGCCGGGGCAGGGCCCGGGGCCGGAGCGGCGGCCGGAGCTGGGGCGGCCGCGCCGCCCAGCTTCTGCGCCTCCGCCGCGATCGCCGCGGCCCCCGCCTCCTGCAGCCACTGCGGCGGGCTGAGCAGGAAGGAGGTGGCCTCCACCGGCCCCGGCGCGGGCTTCGCCGCCCCGGCCGGGTTGGCCGCGACCGGCCGCCCGTAGACCTCCTCGTACTGCCGGACCACCTCGTTGACCGGTAGCGCGGGCCACAGCGTGCTGGCCCCGGAGTCCCGGGCGATCACCAGTCGCACCTCGCCCGAGCCGGACGGGCCGGCCCCGGCCGGGTCGCCCGGACCACCGGCCGCGTCCGCGGGCGCGACGGCCCAGCAGACGAAGCCCAGGTCGAACTCCCGGACCCGCACCTCGCGCTGCTGCGCCTGCGGCACGCCGCCGTTGACCCACTCCTCGGCGAGCTCCTGCGCCTGCGCGTACGTCACCACGCCCGGTTCACCCCTGTCCGCATCCTCGTCGTCCCCCGTTCCACCTGCACCACGGCGCCCATCCGCGTCAGCCCACCGGGACGGCCCGGGCGAACCCGCCGTCCACCATCAGCTCCGCGACCGTCTCCAGCTCCGGCGGGCTGCCGGCCAGCCGCAGCAGGAAGGCGTCGAAGTCGTCCCCACAGGGCAGCAGCAGGCGGGCGCAGCGGTCCTCCGGGGCCTCCGGGGCGCCGGAGTCGCGGGCGTCGTCGTACAGGTGGAACCAGACCGAGCCGATCCGGTCGCCGCGCACCTTGAGCGCGACGATGCCGCCCTGGGCGTACGCGATGCCCAGGTAGTCCTTGGTGAGGTGGTCGCGCAGGCACTTGTTGGCGTACACCACGTCCTCGGTGCCGTATTCCTCCGTGAGGGTGAGGAACGGCTGGTCGAGCAGCATGCCCAGTTCGGTGTCCAGCGCCACCCCGACCGGGGCACGGCCGCCGCCCAGCTTGAGGAAGGTCCGGTAGGCGCCGGGCAGCCGGTAGCCGAGGCGCTCCTCGGCCCGCTGCACCAGGTCCTCGGAGACGCCGATCGGGTCGCCGCCGTCCCTGGCCAGCGAGAAGTGGACGGGCCGGCGCTCCTGCAGCGGGCGGGTGCCGCGCCGGGAGTGGTCGGCGGGCGAGGTGGCCAGGCCGCCGTGGTGCCGCAGCAGGGCCTTGACCTCGACCGGGACGAGTTCCATCCGCCGCCAGCCGGGGGCCGCCCGGCCGACGGCGTGGTGCCAGGTCCAGCCGGGCGGGGTGGCGACCGCGGTCTCCAGGTCGGCCCAGAGCGGGTGGCCCTGGGTGAACAGCGCGGCGTTGGCCGAGACGTAGTCGGTCAGCCGCAGTTCGTCCACGCCGAAACCGTCCGGCGGGTCGGCGACCTCGGCCGCCGCGGCGGCGTACGGGCCGAAGTCCGGGTAGCCGGACTCGTCCACCCGGACCCCGGCCGGGTGCCGCTCCGCTCGGACCGGGTCCGGGAACTGCACCACCTGACCTGCGTACGCCGCGTTCGGTGCGGCGGCGACGCCGGGCCGACCTGTCGTCATCTGGGAGCCCCCACTGGCTGCTGCAAACTCTCGGTGCGCTTTCTCGGCACCAGCCTATTGGTTCACCCCGTCGGCCGAACCCCCGCATCCGGCGCCCGCCCCGACACCTCCACGAACGGCGGCCGCCGCGCCCCGGGGCCGCGGGTCGGCGCGCGCAGCGTCCGGGCCGCCCCGCTCGCAAGGCCGGTTCGACGCAGGCGGGTTGGCGGTGGCAGGCACCCGGGAGGGGCGGGCAAGGGGCCGGGTCCGGCCCGTACCGCTCCCGAGCGCCGGGCTCCAACCTCCGGCGCCGACACCCCAGTCGGCCCACGCCCGGCCGGCGTCCGGGCGTCCGGTCCGCGCCCGGCCCGCCGGTGCGGC
>NZ_JBEPAK010000147.1:10490-17529 GCF_040298565.1 Kitasatospora sp. NPDC001539
GTCCGTCGCCCCGGTCCGTCGCCCCGGTCCGTCGCCCCGGTCCGTCGCCCCGGTCCGTCGCCCCGGTCCGTCGCCCCGGTCCGTCGCCCCGGTCCGTCGCCCCGGTCCGTCGCCCGGAACCGTACCGGCCGTGGCTGCGACCCCGGGGGTGTTTCGGGAAATCAGCGGACAAGTCGTGACGGCGGTGTGCGGATCCGGCCCGCGACGGGCCAGGATGCCGGCGGACGCCCGGCCGGCCCGCCAACGGCCGTACGGGCATTCGACCGTGCGCGTACCCCGGTTGTGCACTCGTGGGTGTCAAGTGACAGGCTTGCCCCGGACCGGACGCAACCCGACAGGACCCGACCGGGCCGCACCGCCGGGAACGAGGAGGAGGACACCGCATGACCACCGGTGAGCCGGCGGGCCCGCCCGTGCTGCGCCACCACCGCGACAGCCTGCTGCCCGCCGTCGCCGCCGCGCTGTCGCTCAAGGGCGGCGAGGTGCACACCCTGGCGGGCGGCAAGGACGAGCGGCGCCCGGTCCTGCACCCGCTGGTCGGCGAGTTCCTGGACACCCTGCCGGTCGAGGCCCGCGAGCGGTTCACCGGGCGCTGCCCGGAGGCCGTCCTGCTCTCCCAGTACCTGGCCACGGTCGACGGCAACCGGTCCAAGCGCGCCGCCCGCAAGCCGCTGTCCCTGCACGAGGCCCGCAAGGCGCTCAAGGGCTCCCGGATGACGACCGTTCGGATCCGCGAGGAGGGGGACCCGGCGCACGGCACCCACGCCCCGCCGTGCCGCTCCTGCGCGCCGATGCTGGAGCACTTCACGGTGCAGAGCGTCGCCGTCGGCCCGCCCGCGCGCTGACCGGCCGCGCGCCGCCCGCCCCACCGCCGTACGGCCACTGTCCCCGAGCCCCGGAGTCCGCCCTGAACCCGCCCAGCCCGATCCCGTCCCAGGCCGCCCCCACCGCGACCGGCACCCTCGGGCGGACCCGCCCGCGCTTCCCCGCCGACGTCGCCGCCGAGCTCAAGGCGGCCGGCTGGCACCCCGGCCGCTGGCAGATCCAGCGGGCCGAGGAGTGGGCCGACACCCTGGTCGCGCACGGCGGCCCCGACGGCGTCCGGCACGCGGTGTTCCCGGCGGCGGTGGAGGCCTGGGCCGAGTTCGGCGGGCTCGCCTTCGACCTGTCCGGGCCGGGCCGCCAGCTCGCCCGCACGCCGTTCCTGATCGACCCGCTGTGCGGCCTGCACCAGCCGCGAACCCTGTTCGACCTCGGCCGGGCGCTCGGCACCCAGCTCGCCCCGCTCGGCGAGGAGTCGTACGGGCAGGCGCTGCTGGCCGTCGACGAGGAGGGGCGGGTCTACAGCCTGGACCACACCGGCGAGTGGTTCCTCGGCCACGGCATCGACCAGGCCATCAACACCCTGGTCCTGGGCACCGCCCCGGAGCGGCTGCGCACCGCCGGGGAGGGCTGAGCACGCCCCCGGAGCGGCTGCGCACCGCCGGGGAGGGCTGAGCGCGCCCCGGATCAGCCCAGCCGGTCCGCGCGCACCACCAGCCTGGAGGGCAGCACCGCCTCTATCCGGAACCCGCCGTCCGCCTCCGGCCCGGCCGAGAAGGTGCCGCCCAGCGCGATCACCCGCTCCCGCATCCCCAGCAGCCCGTTGCCCCCGCTCGGCAGCTGCGCGGCGCCCCGCTCGCCGCCCGGGCAGGCGTTCACCACGCTCACCCGCACCCCGTTGGGCGCGTACGCCAGCAGGACGGACACCTGCGCCCCGCCCGCGTGCTTGTGCGCGTTGGTCAGCCCTTCCTGGACCACCCGGTACGCCGTCTGCTCGGCCTCGCCGGTGAACTCCTGCCGGCTGCCGCTGACCGTGAGCGTCACCGCCATCCCGGCCGCCCGGGACTGGTCGACCAACCGGGGCAGCCCGGCCAGCGAGTCCGGCTCCGGCGGCCGCTCGTCGTCCATCCGCAGCACGCCGAGGATCTCGCGCAGCTCGTTCAGCGCCTGCCGGCCCACCTCGCCCATCAACTTGGCGCTCTGGGCGGCCTTCTCCGGGTCCTTGAGGGCGATCCGCTCCAGCGCTCCCGCGTGCACCACCATCAGCGACACCCGGTGGGCCACCACGTCGTGCATCTCCCTGGCGATCCGGGTGCGCTCCTCCAGCCGGGCCCGGCGGGCGCGCTCCTGCGCCTGTTCGGCCAGCAGGTCCAGCTCGGTCTCCAGGCCGTGCGCGCGGTCCTTGAGCGACTCGATCAGCCGCCGCCGCGCGCCCACGTACAGTCCGGTGACCACCGGCGGGACGGTCAGCCCGACCGCCACCAGCACCGCTATCAGCACCTGGACCCAGAGCGGCGGCTGCTCCACCGACGCGTCGCCGGGCGTCAGCATGGACACCATCATCACCGCGACGGCCTCGGCGAAGGCCAGCACCGACAGCGCCACCACCCGCCGGCGCCGCGAGGGCCACTCCCAGGTCGCCGCCAGCGTGTACAGCGACACCACCAGCAGCAGCACCCCGAGCATCCCGGGCATCAGCACCAGGGTCGCCACCACCGGGACGGCCGGCCACCGCCGGCGCAGCACCAGCGAGCCGCCGGCCAGCGTGCCGAGCGCCGCGACCACGGCGATGCCCGCGCCGGACAGCTGGAACCGGGCGTCCAGGAAGGCGACCGTGCCGGCCGAACACTCCAGTGCGGCCAGCAGCGCCAGCCCGATGTCCAGGAAGGCGCTGCGCGGCCGCTTCCACCACCAGAACGACCGGACCGGCGCGCGCTCCCCAGGCGACTTGCTCATGGGCGACAGCCTATGCGGCAACCCCTTCCCCTCCCCACCGGTATTGCCCCGTACACCTCGCGCAGCGCTCAAGTGGTCCAGACCACAGGTGTGCTCCGGCGGGGCTGTCCGCCATCCGGCCACCTCGCGGACAGCACCCGCCCCGACACCTATGCTGGTCGCGTCGGACAGCGCGGTCCGCACGCGTCACGCCCGCCACACTGCGCGTGGAGCTGTGACGATGAGCCGTTGCCGAACCCCACCACCACAGGGAGCCAGCCGTGACCGCTCCGGTCAACACGCCGGCGGACAGCCCCGCTGTCCTCGCCGCCGGCGCCGCCGCAGACAACTCGGCCCTGCGTGCGGACATCCGCCGCCTCGGCGACCTCCTCGGCGAGACGCTGGTGCGCCAGGAGGGCCCCCAGCTGCTGGGCCTGGTCGAACAGGTCCGACTCCTCAGCCGCACCGACGGCGAGGCCACCGCCGAGCTCCTCTCCGACATCGACCTGGACACCGCCGCCAAGCTGGTGCGCGCGTTCTCCACCTACTTCCACCTCGCCAACGTCACCGAGCAGGTGCACCGCGGCCGCGAGTTCGCCACCCGGCGCGCCCGCGAGGGCTCGCTGCTCGCCCAGACCGCCGACCAGCTCGCCCAGGCCGACCCCAAGCACCTCCAGGACACCCTGGCCCACCTCGCGGTCCGCCCGGTCTTCACCGCCCACCCCACCGAGGCCGCCCGCCGCAGCGTGCTCAACAAGCTGCGCCGGATCGGCGAACTCCTCGACCGCATCCACCGCGAGGAGCTCACCTCCGGCCTGGTCGCCGCCGACCCGGCCCGCACGAGCAGCGCCAAGCGCTCCGCCGACCGCCGCCTCGCCGAGGTCATCGACCTGCTCTGGCAGACCGACGAGCTGCGCATCGCCCGCCCCGAGCCCACCGACGAGGCCCGCAACGCCGTCTACTACCTGGACGAGCTCTACCGCGAGGCCGTCCCCGAGGTCCTGGAGGAACTCCACGAGGAGCTCGCCCGGGTCGGCCTGAGCCTGCCCGACGGCGTCCGCCCGCTCACCTTCGGCACCTGGATCGGCGGCGACCGCGACGGCAACCCCAACGTCACCCCGCAGGTCACCTGGGACGTCCTCAACCTCCAGCACGAGTACGGCATCAAGGACGCCCTCGCCGCCGTCGACGACCTGCGCAACACCCTCTCCACCTCGGAGCGGCTGGCCGGCGCCTCCGTCGAACTGCTCGCCTCGCTCAACACGGACCTGCACCGGCTCCCCGAACTCAGCCCCCGCTACAAGCGGATGAACGCCGAGGAGCCCTACCGCCTCAAGGCCACCTGCATCCGGCTCAAGCTGGAGAACACCCGCGAGCGCCTGGCCGGCGGCACCCCGCACGTCGAGGGCCGCGACTACCTCGGCACCCGCGAGCTGATCGCCGACCTGCGGCTGATCCAGGACTCCCTGCGCGCCCACCGCGGCGAGCTGATCGCCGACGGCCGCCTGGCCCGCGCCATCAACACCATCGAGGCCTTCGGCCTCCAGCTCGCCACCATGGACGTGCGCGAGCACGCCGAGGCCCACCACCACGCCCTCGGCCAGCTCTTCGACCGCCTCGGCGAGGAGGCCTGGCGCTACGCCGACATGCCCCGCGAGTACCGGCAGAAGCTGCTCGCCAAGGAACTGCGCTCGCGCCGCCCGCTCGCCCCGACCCCGGCCCCGCTGGACGAGGCCGGCACCAAGACCCTCGGCGTCTTCAACACCATCCGCGAGGGTTTGGAGCGCTTCGGCGACGAGATCGTCGAGAGCTACATCATCTCGATGTGCCAGGGCGCCGACGACGTCTTCGCCGCCACCGTGCTGGCCCGCGAGGCCGGCCTGATCGACCTCCACGCCGGCATCGCCAAGATCGGCATCGTGCCGCTGCTGGAGACCACCGACGAGCTCCAGCAGGCCGACCGCATCCTGGACGAGATGCTCTCCGACCCGTCCTACCGGCTGCTCGTCTCGCTGCGCGGGGACGTCCAGGAGGTCATGCTCGGCTACTCCGACTCCTCCAAGTTCGGCGGCATCACCACCTCCCAGTGGGAGATCCACCGCGCCCAGCGCCGACTGCGCGACGTCGCCCACCGCTACGGCATCCGGCTGCGCCTCTTCCACGGCCGCGGCGGCACCGTCGGCCGCGGCGGCGGCCCCTCGCACGAGGCGATCCTCGCCCAGCCCTGGGGCACCCTGGAGGGCGAGATCAAGGTCACCGAGCAGGGCGAGGTCATCTCCGACAAGTACCTGCTGCCCTCGCTGGCCCGGGAGAACCTGGAGCTGACCCTCTCCGCCACCCTCGCCGCCTCCGCGCTGCACACCGCCCCGCGCCAGGCCCCCGAGGAGCTGGCCCGCTGGGACGCCGCGATGGACCGCGTCTCCGAGGCCGCCCACACCGCCTACCGCGCCCTGGTCGAGCAGGAGGACCTGCCGAAGTACTTCTTCGCCGCCACCCCGGTCGACCAGCTCGCCTCGCTGCACCTGGGCTCCCGCCCGTCCCGCCGCCCCGACTCCGGCGCCGGACTGGACGGCCTGCGGGCCATCCCCTGGGTGTTCGGCTGGACCCAGTCCCGCCAGATCGTCCCCGGCTGGTACGGCGTCGGCTCCGGCCTCGCCGCCGCCCGTGCGGCCGGTCTCGGCGACGTGCTGGACGAGATGTACGGCCAGTGGCACTTCTTCCGCAACTTCCTGTCCAACGTGGAGATGACCCTCGCCAAGACCGACCTGCGGATCGCCCGGCACTACGTCGAGACCCTGGTGCCCGCCGAACTGCACCACGTCTTCGACCAGATCGTCGCCGAGCACGACCTCACCCTGCGCGAGGTGCTCCGGCTCACCGGTGAGAGCGAACTGCTCGAGCACAACCCGGTGTTGAAGCAGACCTTCACCGTCCGCGACGCCTACCTCGACCCGATCTCCTACCTCCAGGTCGCGCTGCTGCGCCGCCAGCGCGAGGAGGTCGCGGCCGGCCGGCGCGAGGACCCGCTGCGCGCCCGCGCGCTGCTGCTCACCGTCAACGGCATCGCCGCCGGCCTGCGCAACACCGGCTGACGCCGCCCGGCAACGCCGAAGGGCCGGTGTCCCGCCAGGGGACACCGGCCCTTCGCGAACCGCTACTCCGCGGACTCGCCCGCGCGCCGGCGCTTCAGCCACAGCGCCGCACCGCCGGCCGCGACCACCAGGCCGCCGCCGACCGCCAGCAGCCCGGCGTCCGGACCGACCGGATCGCCGAGCACCGGACCGAACTGCGCGGCCGCGGGCTCCGGCGAGACCGCCGGATCGGGCTCCGCCACCGGATCGGCGTGCGCCACCGCACCGCTCGACAGCAGCACACCGGCCGCCCCCAGCGCACCGGCCGCGCCGACCCGCCGTCCGAACTGCTTCAGCCGGACCACCCGGAGCCGCCGAAGTCGGCGGACCGGACGCAATCTCCGCATCGAGAACTCCCCAGGACCCGTTCGCGTACCCGGACCGACGCTATCCGATCCCGCACAGGGTTCTCACACGGATTCAGGTTTGGGCCGGCAAGCGTTGTACGACTGTTGCGTAGCCCGCACAGCCCCTCCATGACGCCGCGTCAGGAGTTGTAGGTGCTCTGCGCCCGCTCCAGCCCCTCGGACAGCAGCGCCTCCACGGCGTCGGCCGAGCGGTCCACGAACCAGTCCAGCTCCTTGCGCTCGCTCGAGGAGAAGTCCTTCAGCACGAAGTCCGCGACCTCCATCCGGCCCGGCGGGCGGCCGATCCCGCAGCGCACCCGGTAGTAGTCCGGCCCGAGCGACTTGGTGATCGACTTCAGCCCGTTGTGGCCGTTGTCCCCGCCGCCCAGCTTCAGCCGCAGCGCCGCGTAGTCGATGTCCAGCTCGTCGTGGACGGCGATCAGTGCCGAGGCGGGCACCTTGTAGAAGTCCCGCAGCGCCGTCACCGGGCCGCCGGAGAGGTTCATGAAGGACATCGGCTTGGCCAGCACCACCCGCTTGCCCGCCAAGCGGCCCTCGGCCACCTGCGCCCGGCTCTTGTGCGCCTTGAACCTGGCACCCACCCGCTGCGCCAGCAGGTCCACCACCATGAAGCCGATGTTGTGCCGGTTCCGGGCGTACTGCTCCCCCGGGTTGCCCAGGCCCACCACCAGCCAGGGCCCGTCGTACTCCTCGATGCGCTCGCCCATGCCCACTCTCCTCGTCACCGTCGCGCTCGACGTCATCATCCCGGACGCACCGCTGCCCCGGTCGCTCCAGCGGGAG
>NZ_JBEPAK010000148.1:0-17440 GCF_040298565.1 Kitasatospora sp. NPDC001539
AGAGCGCCAAGCCGTTCAAGTGGACCAAGACCGCCGACCAGATCATCGATCGGATCTGCCGCTACTGCTCACGCATCTCCGAACCAGCTCACTAGGACGATCCAGGCAGAACCGATCCGGTCCCGAAATTCACCTCTCTCGTGAACCGTCCGCTGAGAGACTAGGGCAGTGACCACTCCTGCCTTTAACTCGCGCGCCTTCGAGCTTGTCTGGCCTCGATGGATCGCGGCTGCCGAGATTGATCGCCTGATGGCGCTTAACGCGTCGGGCCGCACCCACGATTGGGCCGAGCAGTGCACGTTGTTCCTGACGGAGGCGTTCACATCAGCGGAGATTGCCGACAAGTTCGAGGGCATGAGCGGCTGGACACCGTGGGAGCCCGAGAAGCAGAGCCAAGCCTCCTGGTTGGATGACCTGCGTACCAACCTTGACGGTTGCCCTACCAAGGGCGAGCGCATGCCGTACTGGTCCGCGCGTCGAGGAGCCTCCCGTCAGACCTCGAAGACCGACCTGCCGGCCACTTGCCGCCGCTTCGCATCGCTGGTCGCTCGGCTCGATGACGCCGGCTATTTCGCCTCAGCCATGGGCCAGCCCTGTGTCGATGACAGCACGATCGGATCGCTTGGCACTTTCCCCATCGAGGAACTGCATCGCCAATTGGGCCGAGAGGGCGGCCTTTGGCCGGTTCAGCGGTTTGGCGAGCATTACGACCTGGACGATCTCTGTGACGTGATCGAGTTCCTGGCGGATCACGTGCGGCGGCCTACCCGAAGGCACTACCACTCATACAGCAACTGCGGTTGGCACTACGACGAGTTCGACTCCGAGCGTGGCCAGCAGCTTTACCGGTCAGAGGTCAACGCGCTGCTCGCTGAGAGCGAGATCGGGCTGATGCTTGCCGAGAGTGGTCGCCTCGAGATGGTCGCCCCAGGCGTTGTGGAGGAGCTGGTGACAGCCGTACGCGCCGCTGAGAATGTGCACGATGCTGACGACATGGAGCTGGAGCACGCACTGAGCCAGTTCCGAGTTCGCGGAGCAAGCCCGATGGACCGGCGGCAGTCAGTCATCGCACTCGCTGGGATTCTGGAGCGGCGACGAGCACTGATCAAGACACACCTGCTCAGCAAGGACGAAGGGGCGCTGTTCCAGATTGCCAACCAGTTTGGCATCCGCCATCAGGATGCCAAACAGCAAACGGAATACGACTCTGAGCTCTACCTCGAGTGGATCTTCTACTGGTACGTAGCCACGATCAATCTCACGAACAAGATCGCGGCAGCACAGGTTTGATCCACACCGACCTGTCCCTCGCCCTGCACCTATAGCTCGCGCAATCCGACTAGAACTCGTCCGATCAGAAATGGATCGGAAATCGGGCCGGTGGCGCTGGCTGACTCAGCGCGTTCCACGGGCTGCTCGACGTGTACCAATCCGGACCGTCCCGGGCCCTGGAGCAGGAGTTCGGCCCAGACAACCTTCCCAGGCGATGCCGGGTAGTGGCCCCAACGGTTGGACATCTCGCTCACCAAGAACAGCCCGCGTCCGCCAGTGGCTTCCACGCCTACCTCTCGCCTTACTGGTGGCTGGGGATCGCGGTCTGCGACTTGGACGAGCAGGGCCGTTCCTGTCAGCTGGAGGGTGAGGGTGAACGTGCTGACGGCGGACAGGCTCGAGTATCCGGTGCTCTGCGACTCATTGCCGGCCGGATGGCGGACCGCGTTGGTGGTGAGCTCGGAGACGATGAGGTTGGCCGTCTCGATGACAGGGCCCGGGATCTGCCAGCGGCGCAGGATGTCGGCGGAGTGCCGACGGGCCCAGGGCACCGCGTTCGGGGTATCGGCCAAGGTCAAGTGGCTGATGTACGGATGGCCTTGAGACATGAGGTGCCTCCCGCTCGGGGCTGCGTAGGCGGGCAGGTGCCTGCTGTTGGCGTTGATCAGTGGTCCCGGCGTCCCGTGGTGGCCGGGTTGCCGGCCACCACGGTCAGAGGTCCTGTGCGCTCCCGTGCGGATCGCTCGCGGGCTACGCGGCTACTTCGTGGCGACCACGTAGACACTGGCCCACTGGCGCTTCGGGTTGGCCATCGTGGGGTCGAAGGTCCACGGCTCGACGGTGCGGAAGCCCGCCGCGGTGAAGAGCTGGGCGAGCTTCTCGTGGTCGTACGCCCAGTAGTGGGGGTTGTAGGTCGGGTCGTCGTCCTGGTCGCGGAAGACGTAGTTGATGAGGTCGAGGTAGGTGTTGATGTCGTCTCGGCACTGCCGCTTGGCGTACCACCGGTCGATCATCTCGCCGGCCCGGTCCGGCGGTGCCGGGTACTGGTTCAGGACGAAGGCGGCGTCGGGGACGCCGGTGATGAGCTGTCCGCCGGGCGTGAGGACGCGGTGGGCCTCGCGGGCGTAGGACTTGGCGGAGCGCGGGTAGTCGATGTGCTCCAGGAAGTGCTCGGAGAAGATCGTCTCGACGCTGGCATCGGCGAGCGGGATGCCCTCGCGCACGTCCCACAGGAGGTCGGCCGGCGGGACGATGTCGATGTTGAAGAAGCCGTCGATGCGGTGTCCGCCGCCGCCGATCTGGACCTTGGCCGGACTGGGCTTGAGGACGCAGTCGGGCAGGGCGGCAACGCTGGCCCGGTGGTGGCGGTGCAGTTCGACTTCCTTGACGGCCGCCCGGAGGGTTCGGGCGAGGCCGTGCGTGGTCGCGGGTGAGATTAGGGCCTGGTCGAGTTGGGCGAGGAGAGCGGTTATCTGCTGGTCGTGCAAGCTCATCGAAGGTCTCGCTTCCTGGGGCGCCTGGGTGGTGGTCAGGTGGTTCGGGAGCTGAGCTGGTCGATCTTCCACAGGCCCAGCCCGTTGCCGGGGTGGTGCCGGCCGCCGTCCGTGAAGTCGGTGTCGAAGTGCTCGACGGGCTCGGGCAGGTGGAACGGGGCCGCTTGAAGGTTGAGCGGGCGCCAGTGGGTGTCCGCGGTGTCGCGGTTCTCGGCCACGCCGACGTAGGTGGTGGCGAGCAGGTAGGTCGAGCGGCTGGCGGTGACGCGATCGAGGAACGCGAGCACCTCGTTGTGGGTGAGGTGGACGAGGCAGTCCCGTGCGATGACGAGGTCCGCAGTCGGGATGTAGTCCCTGCTCAGGTCGGCCTGCCGGAAGGAGATGCGCTCGCTGCCGTGCCGTTCCTGGTTGAGCTGGACGAGGTCGGGGACGACGTCGAGGCCGACATAGCCGTCCAACTGATCGAACCCGTCGACCTGGCGGATCCAGTTGACGTCACCGCATCCGGCGTCCGTGACGGTGCGGATCGGGTAGCGCGCGAGAACCGAGGCGAGGGCGGCTCGGACGGCCTCAGTCTGACGGATCTCGGAGCCGGGACCGGAGACCGACTCGGGGGATCCCCAGTGGTTGGTGCGGTAGATCTCGGTGAAGAGCGTCTCGGCGGGCTGGATAGGTGCCGGCCAGGCAGTGGTGGACTGGGTGGCGGGGCCGTGGGTGGGCATGCGTCTCCTCTGCGATCGGTCGTCGAGGGGCGTGGGGCAGCGGTCAGCGGCTGCTGTTGCGCATGAGCGTGTACTTGATGTCGACCAGGCGCGGCGCGATGCTGAGCGCCAGCTGCTCGGTCGGGTGGAGGTGCCCGGCACTGTCCGGCTCGGCACGCCAGACGCGGTAGTCCAGGTTCGGGTAGGCCGGGTTGATGCCGATCTCGCCCTTGGGCATCGTGCCGTTGAACGGCGCGACGATGTCCATGTGGTTCCAGTAGTTCCAGGCTTGCAGGGCCTTGTGCTGGTCGAAGTAAAAGTAGAAGTCGGGGTAGCGGCCGAAGCTGCGGAGTTCGCGGTGGATGAGGTGGCCGAGCAGCGGGCCGAGTTGGGTAGCGAGGCTGTCGAACTCCCAGCGCGTGCGGTGCCAGGCTTCGGGCACCTGGCCGCTGGTGAAGAGCCGGGCGGCGACGAGGTAGCTGATCCGCTCGACCAAGTAGCTGCGAGCGTGGTCAGCGTCGATGGTCGGGTCCACCCCTTGGAGAAGCGTCGCCAGCTCCTGCGGGCGGGGGCGGAACCTGGCGAGGTTGAACTTGCCGGCCATGTCCGGGAGGGAGGCGAACAGCATCTCCTTGTAGAGCCAGTTGTTGAACTCCCCGAGGTCGGCCAGCTGTCGGGTCCGTTCGGAGGTGGAGTGGAGCATCAGGTACTCGGCGAGGGCCTCGAAGTAGAGGTAGCCGAGGATGGGCAGCCGTTGGATGGCCGCATCCAGCAGCTGGAAGAAGCCCTCCGTGGTCACCGTCGAGCCCTGGTAGACGATGCCGGCGGCCAGAGCCAGGAACGCGGCCGAGTTCTTGATCCGGCCGACGACCGTCTCGCGCAGGTGGTGCCGCTCGGTCTTGCTGAGCAGGTACTCCAGGTCGGTGTAGATCTGCAGGTGGATCGAGCCCAGCCGCAGGTAGTCCACGCCCGCCAATCCGCGGTACGCCTGGGGCGGCGTGGTGATCTCGAAGATCAGCGGCGTGGGTGCGCGTCCGCTCAGGCCGACCTTGGCGAGGGAGGCGGGGGCCTCCTTCGTAAGGACGTAAGCGGCCAGGTTGTGCATGCGGAAGCCGTGCTCGGTCGCTGTGAGCGGGGCGCAGTAGATGCTGCCGACGAGACATCCGCCGGAGGGGTAGAGCACCCCCTCCTCGCTGATCTCTTCCAGGGCGTGGGTGACGTGGAGCAGGTGCAACTTGCCGTCGCTGCTCAGGCTGTCGAAGAGCGCGTTCTTGCGGAGCAGGCTGCCGTTCGGCGTCTCGTCGGTCAGGCGCTTGTGCCAGGAGGCCGTCTGGGCCGCCAGCGGGCCGTGCTGCCCGGCGTCGGGCAGCAGCGCGGAGTCGAAGAAGGCGTGCGCGTCAGCCCACAGGTCGTAGGCGTCGCGGAGGCTCACGGCTACACCAGCCCCTTCTCGGCGAGCGCGTACAGGACGGCTTCGGCGCTGCTGGCTCCTGCGAGGTGCGCGGTCTCGGAGACGGCGACGAGGTCGAAGGCCACGGCGCGGAGCTGGTCGAAGGCCGGCTCACGAACGTGCCGCGCGTCGGGCCACCAGGTGAGCTTGGGCAGGCGGTAGCGGTCGAGCGCGTCGGCGGCCTTGACCAGGTCGCAGATGAGTTCGGCGCGGACGTAGTCGGCCTGGTCGTCCGAGCAGAAGGCGCCGTATGGCACGTCGTGGAGGCGGATGGCGGTCGCGGCCTGGATGATCCTCCGGGGCGTGGCCACCAAGCCGAAGTGGGTCCAGACGGTGTCGGCGTCGGCGGCCAGCCAGATAGCGGTGCGGGCGCCGTGGCCACGGTCGTCCTTGTCGTGCACGCGCTGGCAGTCGTGGACGGCGGCGGCCAGGACGACCGTGGCGGTCTCGGTGTCGTCCAGCTCGTGGATCTCGGCGAGCAGGGCGGCCAGCGCGGCGGTTCGCATGCTGTGCCGGACGCCGTGGAGCGAGTCGTGCAAACGGGATTCCGCCAGCCATGGTGCTGGAAGAGCGGACCGGCTCAGGAGGTGCTTCGAGGCCGGCCGCAGGGGCGGTGGCCAGGCCGCACCGAGGCCCGGCCGGTTGGTCTTGATCCACTCGATGGTGGCCGGGTCCATGTACTGGTGGTGCGGCAGCTGCTTGCGGGCAGCCAGGTCGACCAGGCTTGTGGTCGTCGGGGTCGTGCTCATCTGTGCCCACCCCCTTCTGGTGGTCTACCGCGGTGACGTGCTCCTACCGGATCGGCGCGGCCTGTGTCTGGCGGGTTTTGCGCTCCTGCTCGGCGGCCTCGAAGGCGGCGGCGAAGTCGGCCAGCTCCTGCTCGCTCATCAGCGTCACGCCGAGCTCGGCGGCGACGTCGATGATCTGGGCGGACGCCTCGTCGCGGGCGGCGTCCGAGGCGCCGTCGTCGAGCAGCACCTCGAACTCGGCGTGGTAGCCCCACGCCTCGCTCCACTTGAGCGCGATTTCCACGCCCTGGAAGCGGAAGTTGTGGCGGAAGTTGAACGCCTCGTGCATCGCGCCCTCGAAGCCGAGCGCGTTGAACACCTTCACCGCCGCCGGGACGTCCTCACGGGCGATCGCGAACTCGGTCTCGGAAAAGGCAGCGCCCTGGCCGATCTTGCTGCCCTTGAGGGTGATCTTGGCGGTGCCGGCAGCCGTGTTGTCCGTGACCTTCAGCAGCTGCTCGGGCAGCACGTAGAAGTAGATGTGCTTGGCGTCGTCGCCCAGGTCCTCGCCGTCCTTCCGCAGGCGGTCCATGAGCTGGGCGTGGGTCTCCTTGTCGAAGCGGGCGCGCATCTCGATCTCGACAGCCACGGTCGTGTCTCCTCGTTTCAGGCATGGCGGATCCAGCCGAACCAAGGTGGGTGGCCCCTGGCTGGTCCGGACGGGGCGGTATGGAGTTGGTGGTGGAGCCGAGTGGTGCGGCGGGCCGACACTTCACCGGCCGCACCACCCGAGATAAGTCAGCCCAGGTCGCCGAAGCGGTCGCGGATCACACCGGCGTGCAGGTAGTTCGGCAGCGGGACGCCGCCGACCGCCACGCGGGTGGTCGCCGTCTGGTCCTCGGTCTCGCTCGGGAAGCCCTCCAGCAGCTGGAGGCACTGCTGCACCCACTCACGGGACTTGGGCCAGTCGCCGGCGTCCCGGAGGCGGACCGCCAGCGCGTAGGCGGTCTCGGTGGCCGCCCAGCGGTCGGTCGCCAGCTCGCGCTGGAAGATCGACTCCAGCTCCTCGGCGGAGGCCAGGCGGGTCTGGTTGGTCATGGTGCCCTCTCAGATCGGACGGTGGTGCCCCGGTGGTGGTCAACGCAGCGGCGTCTCAGTGGTGACGCCGCGATCGGCCTAGTTGGTGAAGATCTCGGCCAGCGTGCGGTACTCGTGCAGCTCGTCCTTGTCGAACCACAGCTCGACTTCCTGCGCGGCCTCCTCCTTGTTGCCGGAAGCGTGGACCAGGTTGGCCACGGCCTTGCCGACCGCCACGCTGCCCGCCGAGCTCATGTGCGAGAGGTCGCCGCGGATCGTGCCGGCCGGAGCCTGGTTCGGGTAGGTGCTGCCCACGATCTTCCGAACGGTGGCGATGGCGTCGTAGCCCTCCAGTACCAGGGCGATGACCGGCCCCTGCTGCATGAAGGTGGCCGTGAGGTTGTAGACCTCCGCCCCCAGCCGCTCTTCGAGGTCGAAGTAGTGCCTGCGGGTGAACTCCTCGTCCATCCACTTCATCTTGACGCCAACGATCTTCAGCGCGGCGTCCTCGAAGCGCGAGATGATCCGGCCCCCGAGGCCGCGCACCAGCGCGTCGGGCTTGAGCAGGACGAGCGTGCGCTCGACCGTGTGGACCTGGTCCTCGGCCATCAGTTCCCTTTCAGCTTGCTGACATTCAGACATGACGAGCGATCAGCCCGTCATGAACTGAGGTTACCGGCGCTGGCGAGCCACTTTCGGCGCTCCGACCTACCCCCCGAACGGGTGAACCCTGCCCGGTCCTGTGGCATTCGATCCGCCGCCCTGTCGACACGGCGGTCTCGCGGGCTCAATCGCCCAACTCGCTGTCCTGCTTCGGGTACTCACACCTAGAATCTCCCGAGGGGTCGGCGTGTGTGTCCTGTAACTCCCCGGCGCCTGCCAGAGCTCAAGTCGCCTAGATGAACCTGGCCTTGGGGTGCCGATCGCAAGTCTTCCGGCATCCACGCCGCGCAGCGATGAAGCGCCAGTGCAGTCGATGTGCATCTTCGACGCACGCCTCCTGCACTGCAGCGACCACGACGGAGAGGGAACGGCGTTGGACGTCATCGAGGTCTGGAGCGGCCGTTACGCCTGCTTGCTCCAGTCCGCCCTCCGCCTCACCAACGAGGCTTTCGCCAATCAGCTCGGGATCGCGGTGAGAACGGTGGCCACATGGCACGCCGACTCCTCCGTTGTGCCGCGAGCCGAGATGCAGCAGCTCCTCGACGCCGCGCACGAGAGAGCTTCCGACGCGGCTCGTCAGCGCTTCGCCCTCCTGGCAGCGAAAGAACGCGGCGGCGGCGCCTCCGAGTCCGGCATGCCAGCCGCGCAGGCCCTGCGGGTGGCCATCGCGGTTGTCCTCCGGCAGGGCGACGTGCTGTTGGTCTGCCGGCGCGACGACGACGCGTCCGGGATCACCTGGCAGTTCCCTGCTGGGGTGATCAAGCCCAGTGCGAAGCCGGAGACTGCGACCGTCCGGGAGACGCTGGACGAGACCGGGGTTCACTGTGCTGTCCGCGGGAGCCTCGGCAGCCGTGTCCACCCCGTGACGGGCGTGCTGTGCGAGTACTTCCTGTGCGAGTACCTGGCTGGCGAGGCAACCAACAGCGACGCCGTCGAGAACGTCGACGTGATGTGGGTTCCTCGAAACTCGGTGACCCGCTTCATCGACGCCGATACGATCTTCCCACCCATCCTGGCCGCCCTGGAGGAGCAGACGTGACACAGCAGACTGCGGAGGAACGCCCGGGTATTGCCGCCGCGATCGTGGTCCATGAAGGCCGCGTCCTGATGGTGAGGCGGCGGGTGAGCGAGGGCCAGCTCTCCTGGCAGTTCCCGGCCGGCGAGATCGAGGCCGGGGAGTCGCCCGAGGAGGCGGCTGTCCGTGAGACGGCGGAGGAGACCGGACTGGGTGTGGCCGCCGTCAAGCTCCTGGGCGAGCGGGTGCATCCGAAGACCGGTCGGCTGATGTCGTACACGGCCTGCGAGGCCGTCAGCGGCACCGCCGAGGTGGTCGACACGGAGGAGCTGGACCAGCTCGCGTGGGTGGCTCTCGCCGAGATCCCCGAGTATGTGCCGTACGGGCTCTTCGAGCCGGTACAGGCGTACCTGGACATTGTGCTCACTGCCTGACGGACACTCTACGAGCAGCCACCCAGCAGGTCCGCCCGTAGAGCTGTTGGTCTAGTCCCACGCAGTGCCGGCGAGCAGACCTCGAAGGCGAGTGCCCGCATGGCGGTGTCGAAGTCGTCCCACTCGTCCCACTCGTGTTCGGGGGCGGTGAAGTGCAGGTCGAAGTATGCGCGGGTGAGGTCGGGCTCGTGCCACTCGGTCGCGCAGCGGCAGCGGACGAAGACCTGGTGGCGGACGTTGAGGAGGAGCCAGTCGCGGCGGGCTCGGCAGTTGGGGCAGGTGCTCGGGATGCCGCGGGCATCGAGTTCACCGGGGTGAGCGACAGCGCGAATGAAGCTTCGGTGGAGGTCGTCGTGGTCGGCGCCGGGGTTGGCCAAGTGGTGCCCTTTCAAGTCGGTTGACCGACTTCGTGGCTGCCGACCGCCTGTACGCGATGTGGCACGTGATCGCCTTCCGCGCTTTGCCGGGGCGAGGCGTGCGGCCAACTGTGGTCCGAGACCAACCTCGACAACGGCTCGCTGACCGTGACGACCCAGCTCGTGCAGGACGGCTCGGAGGTCTAGGAGTCCGGCCCAAGACCGACGGGAGCTTCCGGACCGTGGCGCTGGACGACGACACGGTGGCCGTCCTCCGAGGCCACCGCGAGCGGCGGCAGAAGAAGCGGGCCGACTGGGGGCCGGCCTGGAAGGACACGGGCCGGATCTTCACCGACGAGGACGGTTCCTGGCTCCACCCCGGCAAGGTCACCGAGATGTTCGAGCGGCTCGTGACCGCCTCCGGCCTGCCGCCGATCCGCCTGCACGACCTCCGCCACGGTGCGGCCACCCTCGCGCTCGCGGGCGGGGTCGACTTGAAGGTGGTGTCCGACATGCTCGGCCACTCCTCCATCAAGATCACCTCGGACATCTACACCAGCGTCCTGCCCGAGATCGCCAAGGACGCCGCCGAGGCCGCCGCGAAGCTCGTCCCCCTCCAGCGGAAGACCGAAGCCGAGGCTCACGCCAAGGCCGCAGCCGAAGCGGAGAAAGCCAAGCGGAAGGCGGCGAAGAAGGCGAAGTCCAAGGCCAAGAAGGCCAAGGGTTAGACCAAGATCAACAGCCGCGCTCACGCATCGCTCACGCAAGCGATCTCGTAGCGCGTCACTGCCGCCTGCCCGCACGCCAGGAAACAACAAAAGGCCCAGGTCAGCGGCTATCTGACCTGGGCCTTCACTGAGCCGCCTGCGGGATTCGAACCCGCGACCTACGCATTACGAGTTTGCCCAATCACCGTCCGTGGTCGTCCGCGCTCGTCCGGACCCAGGTCAGCGGACTGCACGGGACCGAAGCGGATCGTCACGGACGCAGTGGACTGAGACCAGAACTGAGACCGGGCGCCTGCCAGCCCCGCCAGCCCAACGCCGCCGCAATGGGCAGACGGCCTGAAGGCTGGCAGCCCTCCCCCGGAATCGTTCATCCTGTCTAGGTATCGACCTAGAGAAGGGAGCGGCCAGTGCCCGAGCGGAGCCCGCGCGGTACCTACCTGCGGATCGCCGATGCGCTACGGACCAAGATCAGCGGAGACTCCACGGTGACGGCGCTTCCCTCTGAGGCGGAGCTGATGGAGGAGCACGGCGTCGCCCGCACCACGGTGAAGCGCGCTCTCGACGTCCTCGCGGCAGAGGGCCTGATTCGGTCGCAGCCCGGCGTCGGATGGGTTGTCGGACGCGCCGAGCCCAAGGTTCCGGTGCTCGACCAGCTCACCGCCCTCGCCCGAAAGCTCGATGTCGGGGCCGTCTTCCCCTCGGAGAAGGAACTCACCGAGCACACCGGTGCAGCGAGAGGTACCGTCCGACGCGCCCTCGCGCAGTTGGAGGGCGCCGGGGTCCTCGAAGTGCGCCACGGAAAGGGCCGAACCATCCGCGCCCTGCCCGCCAATCACACCTAGGAGCAGATGCCCGTGTGGGCCTACGACCTTGCCGAGTCCCTGCTGTCCACCGACCTGCCCCGCCGCTGGGCCCACTCCAAGGGGGTGGCCGGCAAGGCGCGCACCCTGGCTGGGATCCTCGGCCCGGACGCCGAGCTGTTGGAGTCCGCGGCCGTCCTGCACGACGTCGGCTACTCGCCGCGGATCGTTGACACCGGCTTCCACCCGCTCGACGGCGCGCGGTTCCTCCGGGCGGAGAACGTCGACGAGCGCGTCGTGCGCCTGGTCGCCCACCACTCCTGTGCCCTACTCGAAGCCGAGGAACGGGGCCTTCGCCGGGAGTTGGAGGCGGAGTTCCCGCTGGAGGAACCCCACTTGGTCGACGCGCTGATCTACTGCGACATGACCACCACCCCGGACGGCACGCCGACGACGACGCCCGACCGAATCGCCGAGATCGTGGGCCGATACGGGCCCGACAGCGTCGTCGGCCGGTTCATCCGGCTCGCCGAGCCGGAGATCGATGCGGCCTCCCGCCGGGTCGAAGACCGGCTGTTCCAGATCGGCACGCCGGCCTAACCGATGTACGGCTCCGCGCGGTCCGATGCCAAGCCGTGCTTGATCCGCAGCCGCATGGATGGGTGAATGTCCAGGTCGTCGAGGTCCGCTGGGTTCACCCAGCGGACCTCTTTCGACTCCGAACTCGTCCGCAGGTCGCCGCCGACAGGACGCGCCCGGAAGCAGATAGAGAACTGCTGCCGAACCTCCCCGTCGTCGTAGGCCATGACGTGACCAGGGTCCGTGTAGAGCCCAACGACCGAGGCCACCTCGACGTCGATCCCCGTCTCCTCCCGAACCTCCCGGACTACGGTGTCCGCCACGGACTCCCCGATGTCGTGCCCGCCGCCGGGGAGGGCCCACAGGTTGTTGTCCGTCTTGTGGATCAGCAGCAACCGCCCGTCGGCGTCCGTCACGACGGCGGTAACGGAGGGCACAACAGAGTTCGCCTGAGGGGCGGCCGGGTCGTGGAAGTAGTCGATGCGGCTCATGCGGCCTCACTTTCGAGATTCGGCGAGGTGATGATCCGGGAGGTTTCCCAGATCCGTTCGATGCTCGCCGCGTACGTGCTGAACAGCTCGCCTCCGGGCACCTGGGAGAGGTGCATCACCGGCGCCAGGTAGGCGCCGACACCGTAGACGTGTCCGTTGACGAGCAGGTCGTCGTCGGCTCGGTAGAGCGAGTTGTAGAGCGTTGTCGAGTGGAGCCGGAACTCGACTCCGGGGACGCCGAACAGCGGCGCATAGTTGGCGAGCGCGTTGCGAATCTTGCCCGCCATCGCCGGGCCGATCCCCTCATCCTCGCCCCGCTGGGCCACACCTACGCAGTCGGGGTCGCCCAGCATGAGCCGTACGGGCACGCCAGCCTGCGCCTTCTCCCGAACGAGGCGGAAGAACAGCGGGTCCTCCGAGAGCCAGAACCCTGCGTACACCACCAGGTCGAAGTGCCGCGTGGACTTCGCGTAGAGGGACGTCCACAGCTCTTTCGGCACGACCGCGCGGTGCGGGTACAGCTTCACCAGCTCAGCCCGTCCGGCTTCCGCCGCCGCGCTGCTGGTCTGCTCGTCCGACCAGAGTTCCGACAGGTCTCGCTGCAACAGGTTGGCGAGCGCGTACTGGAAGCGCCTGTACGGCCGGCGCTCGTCCTTGGCCTCCACCCATCGCTCGACGGTTCGCGAGCTCACGCCGAGCCGCTCCGCGATCTGCTCAATCGTCAAATTGCTGGCGAGGATTGCCCCTCGCAGCCTCTCATTGGCCATCTCGCCCTCCCCTGGACGATGGTGCGGCGCTTGGACGATCCGGGACGACTTCGACCGTAGCGAAGTCGGACCGTAGCCGTCCAGATGCGCCGTGTTCCGACAGGCCCGGATCGCCGAATCTATTGATGCGCGGCCGGGACTCTCCGGCCGAACCAAACGAAGGACTTGACGAAGCGTCGGCTTCTCGGCATCGTAAGAGACATGTTCAACATGTCTCGCATCGCGAGGCTGGCGAACTGACAGCCCTTCTTTGGGCTGCTCTGAACTGCGCAAACGCGCCTGTCGGAGTGGTGCAACAGCCCCTCCAAAGGGGCGTCTGTGAGCTGAGGCGGAGGACGCTGCAATCTCCGCAAAGGCCAGGGGACAGGGGTTCGGCAAGGTCCGGCCCTGACTGGCGAGGTGGCCCGGTGACCGCGAGCAACGGCCGGAGGGTGGGGGCGTGGCCCCCCTTGCAGTGCGTTTCCCTTGCCCGCTCGACCGAAGGAGGTGTCCCGATGAAGCCGATCGACCGCGAGAGACATAGGTCGCCTTACCGCGCCGCCGGCCGGTGAGGCGTCGACCAGCGATCACGGTTCCCGGCGTCCCGCCGCCTCGGCGGAGGTACGTCGGGTCCGCGCGGACGCTCGTCGATCGTCCGACCCCATCACGGCTGCGGTCCCGGTGCTGGCACACCGGGACCGCTCAGGGCCGTCCGAGTGAAGGAACACGACCCATGAAGCTGATTGTCGCAGGCCAGGATGCCGCGACGCCGGACGAGTTCGCGGAACTCGCCCTCGGCGTCGGTGTCGACGCCGAGCTGTTCACCGGTAGCGAGGACGAGTCCGCCGAGGAGCGGCGGGTCCGGCTCGACGCCGCGCGGGACATCCTGCGGGACCTGGACGGGCCGTCGGCCCGTTTCGCGTCCGCCCTGATGCGCACGGCCGACCGCCGCCGGGTGCTGACCTGGAAGGCGGCGGCGTGATGGCCCAGCTCCGCACGATCATCAGCGGTGCGACCCGCACCCCGCACCTGGCCGCCCGCCCGGCGGCCACCGTGCTCGCCGAGTACCGCCCGAACCCGGACAGCGACCTGCGCGGCGCCGTCTGCGCCGGCGTCGACACCGCGCTGTTCTTTCCGGACCCCGACGAGATCGGAGCCGCGGCCGCCGAGTGGGCCGAGCGCCGCGCCAAGATGATCTGCGCCGGTTGCCCGGTGAAGTCTCTGTGCCTCGCCGACGCGTTGGAGCGGCGCGAGCCGCACGGCATCTTCGGCGGCCTGAACGAGCGAGAGCGAAACCGCGTGCTGCGGCGGGCGGCCCGCGACCGGTCCCGGGTGAATGCCGGAGGTGTCGGGTGAACGTTCACCGCACCGGCGGGGGTGTTCACCCGGTGCTCACCGAGGTGCCCACCCGGGCCCAGATCCGCCGTACGTCGCTTGTGATCAGCGTCGGCACGTGGGTGCTGACGGGGGCGGTGGTCGCGGTGAGCATGTCGACCGCCGCCCCGTTCATCGACGCCCATTCGACCGTCGGCACCGGCCCCGTGATGGCGGTCGCCGCCGACGGCTGCTTCATCCTGAGCCTCCAGGCGGACAGCACCCTCTCCCGCTTCGGGGTGAGCGCCGGACGCTGGCCGGCCCTCTTCCGATGGGTCACCGGACTGGCCACGGTCTGGCTCAACATCGGGGCCGCCGCACTGGCGAAAGACCTGGTCGGCGTCGTGATCCACCTGATCCCGCCACTGTTGCTGCTGCTCGTCGCCGAGGCCGGACCGGCCTACCGCCGGGCTCTGGCCCGCCTCGCGCGTAGGTCCCAGCCGCCGCTTCGCACCCGCCCCGCGACCATCCCGCGCGCCGCCCGACAGGTGGTGAACGTGCCGCTGTTCACCCTCCCGACCGCGCCGTTCACCCCCATCCCGCAGGCCGCCCCAGCCCTGCCGTCCCGCCCCGGTCCGGGGGGCCGGGAGGCGCTCCCGGGGGCCGGGGTGAACGCGGTGAACACCGAGCCCGTTCATCCGGCGCTCACCCCCGTTCACCCCGCCCCGGCCGACCCCGCCGAACCGGTCGCCGACCCCGCCCCGGAGACCGTCGACGACGTGATCGACGGCCCGGTGTACCCGGACGAGCCGGACCCGGTGAACACCCCGGAGCCCGACGTGTTCACCGCCGAGGACGAGGTGAACACCCCGGCCGACGAGGTGAACACCGACTCGCGGGAACCGGCCCGGCTGGACGAGGCCGAAGCCGCCCGCGTGATCGAAGAGTGCTGGCGCGACGGCGTCTCGCAGCGCGAAGCCGCCCGCCGCTCCACACGCTCCCCGGCCTACGTCAACCAGCTCTACAAGCGGCTCAACGAGCGGCAGGACGTCGACGCTGAGGCGGTGGCCGCGTGAGCCGCCCCCGCCACTGGGACCCCGACGGCGCCCGCCACGGCGGCACGCCCACCTACCCGTGGCGCATGGCGCCGCGTGGCCTCTTCACCCGCCGGCAACTGCGCGCCAAGGGCCTGCGCCCCGGCGGTCAGGACGTCGCCGCGCAGATCATGTGGCGCTCCCGCTACGGCGGCACCCGCCCCGCCTACCTCTACCGCCTCGCGCTGGCCAAGCCCGTGCGGCCCATGACCCCCGCCAAGGCCGCCGCCCTCGCCAAGGCCAACGCCGCGCGCCGCACCTGCCCCGCCTGCGGTCAGGACGCCGGCTACGTGCTCCCCGCGCACCTCGACACCTGCCTGACCTGCGCCGACCACGCGTCGGCCGCCGCCTGACCGGAGGAACCGTGCCCGACACCACCGCCACCGCCCCGGCCGCCGAGCCCACCCACACCTGGCTGATCACCCTCCAGTACCCGGTGCACAACGGCTACGCCGTCGTCACCCACAACGGCAGCATCACCGCCGCCCCCGGCAGCAACCGCGAGCGCGCCTACCTGGACATCCGGGACTGGCTGACGCAGCAGAGGCCCGAACTCGCGCGCGGCAACGTCCTGTTCTTCTCGCTGGAGCCCTACCGGCTCTGACCAGCCATAACGGCCCGGAACCGCCGCCTCGCCTGCAAGCTGTCGACGGTTCCGGGCCCTCCGTCCTCTCAGAGAACCGGAGCGCTCATCATGTCCGAACCGGTCGCCTCGACGCTGGTCGAGGTCGTTCCCGCGCCCCAGAACCAGCCACCGCCCGAACCGAAGAACCCACCCGCCGCCCCGACCGCGCCGCCGGGTGCGATGCCGGGTGTCCCACTGGCGGTGGCAGTCGCCAACGCCCTCGGGACCGTCGGCGCCGGCGCCGCGTCCCTCGGCGGGGGCGCCGCCACGCTCGCCGTGGCCGGTGCCGCCGCCGGTGCCGCCGCCCTCGGCGGCCTGGCCCGCAAAGGGACCCGCCACCGCCACACCGCCAACCCGCGCCTCTCCACCGGCCGCCCCCCGGCCGCTCACCGTGCGGCGGGCAGGGGTGGCCTCTTCACCCCCGCCGCCCGCACCGACGGCCGGACCGCCGCACCCAACTCCGGTGCTCCGTACGGCCGTTCCTCGACCTCGACCGGCGCCGCCGCCCGCTCCGGTACCGGTCCGGCCGACCGCCGGGCCGCGTCGAACACTCCCTCCCACCACATCGCAGCCCCGAAGGGACCCGGCATGCCGCGAACGGCCGGAACCATGCCCCCCGCCACCCACCACCACGCCCCCGGATCGGGCAGCGTGCCCCGGCCGGGGCGGGGCGCCTCCACCGGACGGGGCAGCGGCTACCGGCCGTCCGCCGCCGTCCACACCCTCGCCAAGGCCGCCTCCCGCCTGCCCGGCCTCCAGGACCGCGCCCCGAAGCGGGCCGAGCAGCGGGCCGCGGCGCGGGACCAGCGCCTGGCGCGGGTCGCCGAGCGCACCGCCCGCCGAGTCGCCAAGGGCCAGGCCAAGGCCCTGCAGGCCGCCGGCATCGACCCGGCGACCGGCGCCGGGGCCCGCCCGAAGAGCCCGGCCGTCGGGCGCGGGCAGATCACCCCGGTACAGGCCAAGGCGCTGCCGCGCTCCGCCATGCGCCACCGGGCGCGGATGGGCGGCGCCGCGCTCGCGACCGGCCTGGTCGGCCTCGGCTCCGCACTGGTCGGCAACTGGCGCCACAAGGGCAAGGTGAGCGGCCACATGCGCCGCGCCTGGCGGCGCCTGGCCGAACGTGCCCGCGCCGTCCGCCAGGCCCGGGACGCCGCGATCCTCGGCCACGGCGACCCCGCCGCCGACCCCGCCGGCGGGGCGGCGCTCGTGCCGGTCCCGGCCAAGACCGTCAACATCCCCGGCCGCCCCACCCCGGCCACGGCCGGCACCGAGGGCGCCGACGGCCTCGTGTTCGAGCTCTTCGGCCGCCCCTGCCGCCCCTACGCCACTCCCGCTGTCGAACCGATCACTCTCGGCAAGCCCACCGTGAAGGAGAAGGACACCGTGACCACGCCGATCGACGGTACCGCCGCCACGTTCAGCCTCACCTCCGCCGCCGACGTCCTCCTCCAGGCCGCGACGACATTCGATCCCGAGACGATGGTTGAGTTCGGGGCGTTCGCCGACGAGCTGCCCGTCGCCTACGGCACCCTCCAGGAGGTCCTGCGGGTCCTGGCCGAGAAGGCCGCCGAGCAGTTGCCGCTGGACCCGGTCGTGGTCGAGGGAATCAGCCAGGGCTACCAGGCCATGGGCCGCGTCGTCACCGCGCTGGAAGAGGTCGCCCCGACCTTCCGCCAGGCCCACGCCGAGGACCTGGAGCGCCACGAGAACCCGCGCAACGGCCTGGAGGCCGAGCGGAAGTGGAACGTCTGACCCACCGCATCCCCAGCACCCACACCCCCGGCCGCCGACGCACAACTCGCCTGGCCGGAGGAGAGCCACGGGCGATCAGTGCCCCGCCGCACGCCGTGACTCGGAAGAAAAGGCCTGCCAGG
>NZ_JBEPAK010000149.1:0-17396 GCF_040298565.1 Kitasatospora sp. NPDC001539
GGAGTGCCCGCGCACCGTCCAGGTCACCGGCCTCGCCCGCCGCCCTCACCAGCCGGACGAGGTCCTCGTCGGGGCGGAACCGGCCCGCGCCCGAGGCGGGTGACCACCGACACCGTCCTCGGCGGCTGACCACCGACACCGCCCTCGGTGCTCGGACCGCCGAGGTCCCACCCATGGCAGCAGGTACGGCCGGTCCGGCCGGAGCCGCCGGCAGGGCCGGCACGGCTGGTGACCGGCCCGCACAGAAGGGAGCGCCGTCGACTTGGGCGCCGTGACAACCCCCCGGGCGGCCGAGCGCCGCCGGGCCGTGCCCGCGCGGCCGGTCCTGAGCAAGGTCCCGCAGGTGACGGCGGTGTTCTGGGCCGTCAAGATCCTCACCACCGGCATGGGCGAGACCACCTCCGACTACCTCGCCCGGGTCCTCGGGCCCGTCCCGGCGGTCGGCTCGGCCGGGCTGCTGCTGGCCGTCGCGCTGTTCGCCCAGGCCCGGGCCCGGCGCTACGTGCCGGCGGTGTACTGGGCGGCGGTGATCATGGTGAGCGTGTTCGGCACCATGGCCGCCGACGTCGCGCACGTCGCCCTCGGCGTTCCGTACGCCGCCTCGGCGGCGGCGTTCGCCGTGGCCCTCGTCCTGGTGTTCGTGCTGTGGCGCCGGACCGAGGGCACCCTCGCGGTGGAGACCGTCGCGGGCGGCCGCCGCGAGGTCTACTACTGGTGCGCGGTGATGGCCACCTTCGCGCTCGGCACGGCCGTCGGGGACCTGACCGCCGCCACCCTGGGCTGGGGCTACCTGCCCTCCGGGCTGCTGTTCGCCGCCCTGATCGCGGTGCCCGCGCTCGCCCACCGGCTCACCGGCCTCCCGCCGGTCCCGGCCTTCTGGTGGGCCTACGTGCTGACCAGGCCGCTCGGCGCCTGCTTCGCCGACTGGGCCGGCGTCAGCCGTGCGCGCGGGGGCCTGGACCTGGGCACCGGGCCGGTCAGCCTCGTGCTCGCGGTGGTGATCGTGGCGGCCGTGGCGTGGCTGAGCACGGCCGAGCGCCGCGAGGACCGAGCATTGGCCTGATCCCCGGTCGGCCATCGGGCCGGCCCGGGTCCTGATCCGAGGAAGGGCGCAGCACACGATGAGCCACCCGTGGAGCCTTCCGGCCGTCGGACCGCCGGCGGCCGGAGCAGCCGTCGGGACCGGCTCGGAGCGGCTGTGCCCGCGTCTCCCGGCGGGTGCGCGGTGACGGCGGGCCGGCCGGTCGCGCCGGCGCGCAGCGGCCGCGACCGGCAGCGCCGGCTCGTGGTCGGCGTCGCGGTGCTGCTGGCCGCGGCCCTGACGGCGCTGACGGCCCTGCTCGCCTCCAGGGGCTGGACCCCGTTCGGCTTCGAGCGGAGCGCCGACGCGTGGAGCGCGAGCCACCGGCCCGCCCCCGCCCGTACGGTGGCGGCGGCGATCACCTCGCTCGGCTCCGGCGCCGTGCCGTACCTCCTCGCCCTGGCCGCCGGGGCCGTCGCCGTCCGGGCCCTGCCGCCGCCCCGGGCACCGCGCCGGGCGGTGCTGCTGCTGGCGGCCCCACTGCTGTGGCTGCTCGCGGGCCAGGCGGTGCGGCTGGGTCTGATGCAGGCCTTCGCGCGGCCCCGGCCGGCCCGGCCGGAGTGGGCCACCGCCGCCTCCGGCTACTCCTACCCCTCGGGGCACTCCTTCACCTCCGCGGTCTGTGCCGGGCTGCTGGCCATGGCCGTCGTCCGGGCCCGCCCGGCGGCCGCCGCGGGCCGGGCGGTCGTCGCGGCCGCCGCCCTGTTCGCGGCCCTGGTCGGCCTCAGCCGCGTCTACCTCGGGGTGCACTGGCCGCTGGACGTCCTCGGCGGCTGGCTGCTCGGCTGCATCTGGCTCGCCGTGGGCTCGGCGGTGCTTCCCCGGGTCCCGGGCACCGGCCCGCCGCCGGTTGCGCGCGGGTCCGGGGAGGCGCCAAGGGCATGACCGCGGGTCCCGGATGCGGCCGTCGGGGGGGCGGCGCCGGGAGCGCGAGGGCCCGCGGCCCGGAGGACGGTCGAGGGGACGGCCTGTGACGCCCGGTCAGCCCGCCGGACGGCTGGGCACCGGCTCCGTGCCGTCGTCCCGGGCCCAGGCACCGACGCCGAGCCGACCGGTGGTGCCGAGGTCGAGTTCCGGGGTGACCATCACCGGGGCCGCCTGCGCAGTGGCCCGGACGCGGACGTAGGGGACGTTCACCGGCTCTCCGGCCTCGGTGGTGTTGCGCCACACCAGCGTCGCGTGGGCGCCCTCCCCCGGGCGCAGTTCGATCCGCTGCGGCGGGGCGTCCGCGCCGGTGCCGGTGGCGATCCCGCTGCCGCCGGGCAGAATGGTCACCCCCTCGACCGGGCGGTGCCGCAGGTCGAGCAGCTCCAGCTGCGGGTAGCCGTCGAGGGTCACCGGGGACGTGCCGCAGTTGCGCAGCACGAGCCCGACCACCCGCAGGCCCATCGCGGCGTCGCCCTGGTCGGCGTGGAGCCGCAGGCCCGACGCCGGGCACGGGCCGCCGGGCTGCGGCGCCTCGGCACTGGGGACGCTGCGGACCCTGGCGATGCTCACCCGTGGTGCGGCGCCCGGCCGGTGCGGACCGCCGCCGCCCAGCTCGGTGCGCTTCCGCTCGGTGGCTCCCGGGGCGAGGCCGGTGACGGTTGCGGCGAGCCGGTCCAAGGCGGCCCCGGTCGCCGAGCGCCGAGTGAACTCCACGGTGACGTCGGACCGTTCATCGCCTTGGTTGGTCACCTCGTACTCCACACAGGTGCGGCCGACGGAGACGATCCGCACGCCGTCCTGCGCGAGGCCGTCCGACTCCGCCGAACCGGCGGCGGCGGTGGCGATCGGCGCTCCGCACGGTGCGCCGCCGGGCGATGCCGCGGGACCGTCGGCACTTCGGGAGCCGCAGCCGGCCAGCAGGACGGCGGAGAGCGCGACGGCGGCGGAGAGCGCGACCGGCCGACGGCCCGTCAGCGGAGCGTGGGAGTTCTCGGACTGGCGCATCCGATGATGCGATCACGAACCGCCCGGGAGCGGCTGTGAGCCGCACCACTTCGTCTGCAACAGCCGTGCAACGCTCCTCGCCCGGTCGGCCGGGGCGGGACTGACGGCGGCTCAGGCCCGGACGCGATGCCCGGTTCCCGACCCGGGCGAGCGTCCCGGGGTCTCCGGGGCAAGCGCTTGCCGGGCCATGCCGATGGGGTGCCCTGGGGAACGGCGACGGGGGTGGAGGCCGGACAGGGCGGAACCAAGCGGTCACGCTCCGCTGGTCACTGCCAGGCGGAACGCGTCAGGGACTCGGTGCGCGGCGCGCGGGACGGCAGCGGTACGGCGTGCAGGCAGGGGTGGCTGGGCGTTCCGGCCGGAGCGGCCAGGACGGTGGCCACCTCGCCGTTGATCTCCACGCGGAGGTCGCCGTCCGTGTTCTCCCAGACCAGCGTCCCGCCGGGGCCGACGGCCTCGGTGGCGTGGACCACGACGACGGACGGCGGGGCGTGCCCGCAGATCGGTCCGGGCAGGGTCACCGCGTAGCGGCGCTCAAGGCTCTCCATGGCCGGCCTCCTCGTGTGGCACCCCCGCTCGCACTGTCCATTGTGCCCACGAGCGCGCGATTGTACACGAACGGAGACCAACCGGTGGTCTGTGGATCCGACGCTCCGGAAACCTTCACCCCCTTGCGCCGTTGCAGCCGGGTCGGCGGGCGGCCGCGTGGTCGATCCGCTGGGTCACCACCACCCGGTGACCGGTGTCAGGCCACCCATCGCAGGACGGCGCCGAGGCCGCCGGGCGGGCCGGGCACGGCCTCCGGCACCAGCAGCGCCTCCGCGCCGACGGCCGTTGCGCAGCGCAGCAGGGCGTCGGCGGCCGGTGCCTGGTGCGGCTCGGCGACTCCCATGGCCCGCAGGTCGTTCCGCTGCACGCCGATGTGCTCGGGCCGCGGGCCCGTCCACACCGGGCGCTCCGGGTCGTGACCGCCCGGCTGGAGCAGCAGTGCGGCGAGCTGGTTCTGCCGGGCGGCGGCGACCACGGCGGGCACGCCCTGGGCGGCGGCGCCGGGCGCGGTCTCGGTGCCGGCGGCGTCGGTGCCGTGCTCCCCCGGGCGTCCGATGCCGGTGCGGAAGGCGTCCAGCACGGTGTCCAGGTGATGCGCCCGGTGACCGTTCCAGGCCGTCGCGATCCGCTGGTCGAAGACCTCACGGGCGATGCCGTCGGCCCGGCCGCCGCCGTCCACCTCGACGGTGTGCGGCCGCAGCTGCGGCGGCAGCAGCTCGTGGACGGCCCGGCGCTCCCGGACGTCGCCGGTCAGCACGAGCAGGTCCGCGCCGCTGCCCGGCCAGACCCGGCCGAGGTGGTCGGCGATGATCGCGGCGGTGCGGTCCCAGGCGTCCTCGACCCGGTGGCGGTAGTGCCACTCGTACCGGTCGGCGGGCGGGGCGCGGTGGCCTCGGCCCTGCCACTGCTTGCCCTCGACGGTGCCCAGCCGAGCGGCACCGCCGAACTCCCGGCGCTCCAGTTCGGCGCCGGTGCGGTCGACGGCCACCACCAGGCAGCGCGGAAGGGCGTCGTCGAGCAGGTCGAGCAGCGGGGCGGTGTGCGGCAGCGGCGCCCAGTCGACGGCCACGTCGGGCGGTGAGGTGGCGAGCGCGGTGTCGACCACGACCTCGCCGTCGGCGGCGAACAGCGCCCGCCCGGGCGGGGAGCCGCCGGCCGGTTCGGCGGCCAGCCGGTCCCGGACGGCGGCGCAGGTGCGGTCGTCGACGCCGAGCCCGGCCAGTCGGTGTACGGCTGCCCGGTCGAGGAGGGCCCGGCGCGGGGCGGCGTCCTCGGTGGCGCGGGAGGTGTCGAGGTAGACGGAGGCCCAGGGGCCGGGCCGGTCGAGCAGCGGTGTGAGGAACGCGAGATCCATGGCGGCCTCCCGGAATCGGCGGGCTACTGGCCGGCGCCTACCCGACTGCGGGCGGGGGACACCCGGCCGGGGCGGTCGGGCGCGTCGGCCGTTCGCAGGGGTCGGCCGTGCGGAGGCCGGGTCGGAAGCCGGCCGGGTCCGCCGCGTCGCGACCGGGTCGGCCGTTCGGAGGCAGTCGGATGAACTGACCGAGCCGCTCCGACCGCGGTGCGCGGGTGGTCGGTACGGTCGGTGCCCGGTTGGAGGGCTCGCCGGAGCGGGCCCGGAGACTTCGGAGACTCGAGACTGGAGACGACATGAGGCTTTCCGGACGCCGGACCGGCACCGCCGTCGCCGTCGCGCTCGGCGTCGCGGGTCTCACGGCCGGTGCCCGCGCCGTGGCGTCCGCCCGGGCCGCGGCGTCGGTCCCCGTCCGGGTGGACATGCCCGCAGTGGTGCCCGTCGCCCTGAGCGTCACCCAGGCGCGACCCACCAGCCTGAGCGCGTCCGCGGCCCATGCCCGGACCGGCGAGCCGCTGCCCGGCCTGGCCGTCCGGTTCTACTCGGCGGCGGGCCGCTTCCTGGGCTCCTCCACCACGGACGGCGACGGCGTCGCCGAGGTCGTCGTCCCGCCGGACCTCGGGCCCGGCGGCCACCTGGCCTCGGTGTTCGGGGACGGCTTCCACTCCGCCGCCCGGGCCGTGCTGCCCGCCGGGGCCCGCTGACTCCGCCGACCGCTGCCCCGCGCCCGGCCCCACCGCGTCAGCCGGTGAGCCAGGGGGCCTCGGGCAGCTTGGCGTCGGCCTGCTGTCCGGAGAACTCGAGCGTGGTCGGGGTGCCGAGGCCCGCCATCTGCATGGTGACCCGGCCCAGCGTGCCGTTCCCGTCCACCCAGTAGGTGAGCGGCGATCGGGCGCCGTCCGGGGCCGCGCCCTGGGCGCGCGGGCCCGCGAAGCGGTCGTAGTCGTGGTCGCCGATCCGGTCGCGGCCGAGCCGGCGGGCCCCGGACTGGGCGAGCAGCAGCGGGTTGTCCGGCCGGTCCGCGCCGAGTTGGACCAGCAGTTGGAGGCCGGCGTCCAGCGGATCGGCGGTGTAGGAGCGCGGGGACCAGCCGGTGCGGGGGATCCGCTCGGCCTGCTGCCAGGGCGGGGCCGGATCACCCTCGGGGTCGGGGGCCAGGCCGAGGCCGCCGGTGTCCCAGATGACCAGGCCGTGGTCGAGCGGGCCGCTCGCGCCGGTGGTCCGGTAGCGCCCGGCGCCCCGGTGGGTCCGGTAGTCGACCACCCCTTCGACCCGGACCTGCACTCCCCCGCCCTCGGAGGCGGTGAGCACCACCCCGACCGGGCTGGCCTGATAGAGGTTCAGCCGGGACAGCGCCAGCCGGGACGCCTCGTCCGTGGTGACCGGCCGCTCGGCGGTCCCGTCGGAGGCCGACCGGTAGGCGACGACACCGGCCGCCACGGCGCCGCAGACCGCGAGCGCGATCAGCGCCCTCAGCCAGTGGGCCTTCCGGCGGGGCGGCGGGGCGGCGGTCCTGGTCCTGCGGGCCATGCGGCTTTCCTCTCCCGATCTCTTCGACTCGTGTCCGTTCGTGTCCGTTGCGTCCCTTCCGGCCCCGGGTTCCGGCCCCGGGCTCCGGCCCACCGTCGGTCCCCGCCGGCGCGGGAACCGGTAGCGGAGTCGCCCCAGGGACCGGCCACGGACGGCCCACGGACCGGCCATTGGACCGGCCATTGGACCCGCCAGGCACCGGTCAGGGATTCGGGCGGGTGCCCGGACAACTCGTCCGGGCACCCGCCCGTTCCGGTTCGTCACCCCGTCATCGGCGGGGTGCGCTTACCGGTGCTGGGCCCTGCGCCTGCGCGTCAGGACGAACAGCGCCGCACCGAGCACGGTGAGCGCCGCGGCGCCCGTGGTGATCAGCGGGAGGCCCTCCCCCGCTCCGGTGTGGGGGAGCTGCCCGCCCGGTGCCGGCGGGGCCGGCGGTGCGGGCGGAGCGGGCGGTGCCGGGTTGGTCGGCGCCGGGGTGGGCGTCGTCGACTCGGTCGGGGACGGCGTGGGAGTGGGCGTCGGGGTGGGCGTCGGGGTCGGGATCAGCTTGTTGACGGCCGTCACCTCGACTCCGGTGTCGAGGTTGTCGGCGGTGAGCACCAGCGGCCCGAAGACGGTGGTGTCCGGGGCCGAGTAGCCGGCCGGCGGGCTGAGTTCCTGCCAGTAGTACGTGCCGACCGTACCGCTGCCCCGGCAGATGCCGTCGGCCGCGGTCGTACAGGGCTCACCGACGGGCGTGTCGGCCTTGGTACCGGTGGTCTGGAGGCCGTCGGTGCCGTTGGTGTCGCGCCACAGCTGGAACTTGGCCCCGGCGAGCGGCTTGCCGTCCTGGTCGTGCTTGACCAGCTTCAGCGCGCCCTCCTGCTGTCGGAAGCCGAAGTCGAAGGTGTGGTCGTTCTCGCCCGGTCCGCCGGTGGTCAGCGCCCGTTCGGGGAACTTCGCGTCGGCGGGGACGATGCCCTTGGAGTCGACGAAGTGGTTGTCGCCGACGTCGTGGTCGGTGGGCACCCACTGGTACAGGGGCCCGCCCTTGGCGTAGTCGGCCGGGTTGTCGAGGCGGATGGTGTACTTGGTCCGGGGCTTGAGCCCGCCGGTGACGTCGGAGTCGTCGAAGTAGTACTCGCCGCGCGCCGTCGTCTTCGTCGTGCCGACCAGCTTCCCCGACTCGTCGTAGAGGTTGACGGTGGCGCCCGCGACCGGGCGCTGGCCCGGGTTCTGGACGCCCTTGCGCTCGGGGTCGTACCAGACGCGGTTGCCGATCTGCAACGGCGCCTGGTCGCAGAGCACTTCGAGGTCACCCATCGCGGCGCCCTTGCCGAAGGGGGAGGCGGTTCCCGCCGGAGTCAGCCGCAGGCCGAACTTCGGGTCGTTCGTGCCGTCCTTGCGCTCCAGGAACGAGGTGCCGTAGCCGACGGCGGTGTGGTCGGGGTCGAAGGCGGAGACCGCGACGGTGCTCTCGACCTTGGAGAGCGCCGTGCCGGCGAACGCCGTGTTGTGGTGACCACCCCAGGCGGTGGCAAAGAACCGGATGCCCCGGGGGGAGAGCCCGCAGCCGAGGTTGACGTCCATCACGTACATGCCGTTCGACAGGCAGGCCTTGTTCAGGTCGCCGCCGGACATGACGGTGGCCGAGTTCGGCGCCGGGGCGCCCGGTCCGCGGTCGGCGAAGCGGTCCTTGAAGGCCAGCAGCATCGAGCCGTCGGTCTCGAACTGGATCTCGCCGAGCTCCGGTTCGGGAAAGGCGATGGTGGTGTTGCCGCAGACCCTGCCGTTCTGCGAGGCCGGGAAGGTGCTGGTCCACGGGAACCAGCCCGCGCCGTCGCACGGGCCGCCGCCGACGGTGGACTGGCGCGGGTAGTCCATCGGCTGGTCCAGCACCGGCTTGCCGAACGCCCCGGTGTCGAGGTCGAACGGCAGGACCAGGGCGCGCACGTCGGTCAGCTTGCCGGTGGACTCGCCGGAGCAGACTCCGCCGAGGTAGCCGGTGCCGTCCTGCATGCCGAGGCCGTAGGGCCGCCAGTCCGCAGCCGACGGGCAGCCGGGGTCCGGGATCGGGTAGGAGGCCTTGGGCGCGGCGGCCGTCGGCTTGGTGGCGTCGTAGCGGTAGAGCTTGCGGTCGTTCAGGTTGACGACGAACAGGTCCTTGCCGTCGTCGGTGATCTTGATGCCGCCCAGGCTCTCCTTTCCGGGCACGTCGAGGAAGGCGTCGTCCGTCCCCGGCCCGTGCGCGGTGCTGCCCGCGTTCGGGACGGTGGTGAAGACGGTCGTCTTCTTCTTCGCCGGGTCGCTCAGGTCGGTGACGTAGATCCCGCCGGAGCCGGCGGGGCCGTAGTCGGTGGTGCGCTTGGCCGTTGCCGCGGAGAACAGCCGCTTTTCCGCCTTGTTCCAGGCGAGGCCGAAGATCGTGCCGGTCTCGGCGTCGGTGGCGATGTTCGTCGCCGCGTTGCCGGGTCCCTCCTGGCCGCGCATGTCGTACGGGAAGGTGACCAGCGTGCGCTGGTTCCCGCCCTGGTAGGTGGGCGTCTGACAGGCCGTTGCCAGCGGCGCGTTCTTCTGGCAGTAATCCCCCGGGTTCCAGAGCCCGGTGGTGTACGAGACGTTCTTGCCCCCGGAGAGGTCGACGAACTCCTCGTTGCTGCTGAGCTGGGTGGGTGCGCCGTCCAGCCCCTGGCGCGAGGCGAAGGCCGGGAACAGCACGCCCGGCTTCGGGTTCACCACCTGCACCCGGTACTTGCCGCCGGCCGCCTTGGTCGTCGCCGGGGCGAGCGTCACCGTGCCGTCCGCCGCCGTGACGCCGTCGATCCCGAAGCCGGCGTCATCGGTGAGCGTGACCTTCACGCCCGCGATGCCCGGCTCCAGCGCGGGCGTCCACACCCCGGAGGTGTCCACGGCCCGGATCACCCGGACCGTCACCGAGCCGTCCCCGGTCTGCGAGACGGCCGCCGGGGCCACCGCCAACGAGGAACTTCCCACCGCGATGGCGAGCGCCGCCAGGCGGCTCACGGCGTGGCGTCCGGGCAGGCCCGGTCGTCGCCGTCCCGGACCGCGAGCGGCGCCGGTCATCCGTTCACTTGTCGTTGTCATCCCTGCTCTCATCGTCCCGAGGGCCCACCGCCCGAGCTCGCGAGGGAGTTCGCGTGTGGCGGGGAAGCCGCCATTGTTAACGGGAGCTTAAAGGGGCTTCACTCAACTACGGGCTGGAATCCGGAGCTTTGACGTATCGTCAGACGTATCCAGCGGGGCGGTCGACCGACCGCGCTCCACCGGGAACACCACCGGACCTGCGGGAACGCACCCCGCAGCGGCTCCCGGACGTAGACCGAGCGCCAAGTCGACAAAGCCGGGCGCCCCGTACGGGCGAACGCCGGCTCGAACACCACCACGAGCAACTCGGCGATTGCACACACGGTGCGCAAAACTGCACACGACTCATTCCGCCTCACCGGCCCCAGGAGCACCGACAGCCGGGGCCGCAGGCAGCGGAGGCCGGGCCCGGAGGCAGCGGCTCGCGAAACGGCGCCCGGGGCCGGCCGTGAACCGGCTCCGATCCGGCTCGACGCGGGGCCGGGCATCGCGTCCTCCCGCCCTCTGGATTACGTCAACGTGTCTGACCTAGTCTGCCCGGCATGAGCGAACGCGTGGTCCCCGAACCCGAGCGCCGGCGCCGCAGGCCCACCAAGCACGGGGTCGTCCTCTCCCGGGAGCTGATCGTCGACACCGCACTGCGGCTGATCGGGCAGCACGGCGCCGAGGCCCTCACCGTGCGCCGCCTCGGCGCCGCACTCGGTGCCGACCCCAGCGCCGTCTACCGGTACTTCCACAGCACCGACGACCTGCTGCTGGCCGTCGCCGACGAGCTGATCGGGCTCGCCCAGGCGGGCTGGCAGCCCACCGGCGACTGGCGGGCCGACCTGCGGGCCATCGGGATGCGGATCCACTCCGCCTACCAGGCCCACCCGCAGGCCGCCGTCCTGGCCGCCCACCGCACCACCGGCCGCACCCACGAGACCGCCGCCGTCGAGGCGATCCTCGGGGTGCTGCGCAGGGCGGGCTTCCCGGACCGGGAGGCCGTGCGGATCTACCACGCCTTCGTCGACCAGAGCCTGGGTTTCGCCGCGCTGGACGCCGCCGCCCTCGCCCTGCCCGCCGCGGCGGCCCGGGCGGACCTCGAGGTCTGGCAGGCGTCCTACGCCCGCCTCGACCCCGCGACCCACCCCCACATCGCGGCGACCGCCCACCTGCTGACCGCCGACATGCGGTCCAGCGGCTACCCGTACGCCCTCGAGCTGCTCCTCGACGCGGCCGCCGCCCGGCTCGCCGCGGCGGGTCACGCCGGGACGAGCTGAGCGGCGGGCCGGGCCGGGCCGGGGAGCGCGCCGAGCCACGAGCCGGGCGGCGCCGGGGAGCGCGCCGAGCAGGGCCGAGGAACGCGCCGAGCACGGCCGGGGAGCGCGCCGAGGTGGGGCGGGCGCGCAGGTCAGTCCGCCGCGTGGACCAACTGCCCGCCCACGTACGTCCGCAGCACCCGGGCCGCCGCGATCTCCTCGGCCGGTCCGGTCAGGATGTCCCGGTCGAGCACGACCAGGTCGGCCAGCCGGCCGACCGCCAGCGTCCCCGCGTCGTCGTGGCCGTTCACATGGGCGGAACCGGCCGTGTAGGCGGCGACGGCGGTGGCGAGGTCGAGGCGCTGCTCGGGCAGGAAGACCCGCCCGTCGACGGCCCCCGGTTCCATCCGGTTGACGGCGACGTGCAGGCCGGCCAGCGGGTCCGGGCTGCTGACCGGCCAGTCGCTGCCTGCCGCCAGGGTGGCCCCCGCGCGGTGGAGCGCGCCGAACGGGTACTGCCAGGCGGCGCGTTCGGGACCGAGGAACGGGATGGTCAGCTCGTCCATCTGCGGTTCGTGGGCGGCCCACAGCGGCTGGATGTTGGCGATCGCGCCGACTTCGGCGAAGCGCCGGATGTCGTCCGGGTGGACGACCTGGAGGTGGGCGAGGTGGTGCCGCGTGTCGCGGCGGCCGTTCGCGGCGCGGGCCGCCTCGACGGCGTCCAGCGCCTCGCGGACCGCGCGGTCCCCGAGGGCGTGGAAGTGCACCTGGAAGCCGAGCGCGTCCAGCTGGGTGACGTAGCCGCGCAGTTCGACCGGGTCGACGAAGCTGAGGCCCGAGTTGGCGGTGGCGCAGCCGCAGCCGTCCAGGTAGGGGCTCGTCATCGCGGCGGTGAAGTTCTCCGCGATGCCGTCCTGCATGATCTTCACCGAGCCGGCCCGGAACCGGCCGTGGCTCGACTCGGCCCGGCGTGCGACCAGTTCGGGGATCTGCTCGGCGCCCCGGTCGCGGTCCCACCAGAGCGCGCCGGTCACCCGGGCGGTGAGCGCGCCGGAGCGGGCGGCCGCGAGATAGGCGTCGGTCGGGTCCGGCTGGCCGTTGAACTCGCCGAGCAGCGCGTCCTGCCAGCCGGTGATGCCGAGCGAGTGCAGGAGGCGCTGCGCCCGCAGCAGGCCGTCCAGCCGGTCCGCGGCGGTGCCGGCCGGGACCAGCCGGGCGACCAGCGCGGTGGCGCCCTCCTGGAGCATGCCGGTGGGCGTGCCGTCGGCCTCCCGCTCGATCCGGCCGTCCGCCGGGTCGGGGGTGTGGCGGGTGAGGCCGGCCAGTTCGAGGGCGCGGGTGTTGGCCCAGGCTCCGTGGTGGTCGCGGTTGGTGAGGTAGACCGGGCGGTCGGCGACGGCGGAGTCGAGCAGGTGGCGAGTCGGCAGTCCGCCGTCGAAGGCCTCCAGCGACCAGCCGCTGCCGGTGATCCACGCCTGACCGGGGTTGGCCTCGGCGTAGGCGCGGATCCGCTCCAGGCACTCGACCGCGGAGACCGTGCCGGTGAGGTCGCAGGCGGCCGACTCGGTTCCGCCGAACACCGCGTGGATGTGGGCGTCCTGGAAGCCCGGCAGCAGCAGCTTGCCGGAGAGGTCCACCACCTCGGTGCGCGGCCCGATCAGCTCGCGGAGCTCGTCGTGCCCGACGGCGGTGATCCGCTCGCCGGTGACGGCCAGGCTGCTCGCCCGGGTGCGGGCGGCGTCGCCGGTGTGCACGGGGCCGTGGGTGAAGACCAGGTCGGCCTGGGTCATGGGTGGTGCTCCGTTCTCGGGTCGTGCGTCAGCGGTCGTCGTGCGTCAGCGGTCGTCGGGCGTCAGCGGTCGTCGGGCGTCGGCGGTCGTCGGGCGTCAGCGGTTGTCGGACACCGGCGCCCCCGCGACAGCGGTTGTCGGATGCCGGCGCCCCCGCGACAGCGGTCGTGCGTCGGCGGTCGTGCGTCGGCGGTCCCCTGTCGGCTGGGCGGGTGCGCCGGGGAGGGGATCAGTTCGTCGGGTCGAGGAAGTACGGGGAGCGCCGCCGCCAGCGCGCCCAGGCCGCCGAGGGGAGGCCGGTGACGACCATCAGCGTCACCACGGTCAGCTCGAACCAGCCGTTGTCCGCAGCGAGTTCGAAGTGGTCCGTCGAGTCGTAGAAGGTCCAGGCGAGGTAGCCGCCGACGGCGAGCAGTACGGCCGCGCCGAGCAGCGGCCCGACCACTGCGCGCAGCCCCTGGAGCGGGTCGTCGCGCAGCAGGTGGCGGAAGCGGACGGCGGCCGCGACGGCGGTGAGTGCGTAGTAGAGCGCGACGATGACGCCGATCGCGTTGACGGAGGCCGAGATGAGGTCGTTGACGGTGGGGATGACCAGCGAGGCGAGGGCGAGGAGCACGGCGACACCGGTGATCAGCAGGGTGCCGACGGCGGGGGTGGCGTGCTCGCGGTGCAGCCTGGTCCAGACCCGGCCGAGCACGCCGTCGCGGCCCATCGCGTACATCCCCCGCGCGGTGGGGATCACCGAGGACTGGAGCGAGGCCACCGCGGAGAACGTCAGCGCGACCAACGGGAGCGCGGCCAGCGGCTGGTGGGCGAGCCGGGTGCCGAAGTAGGTCAGCCCGTGCGCACCGTTGTCGGCCAACTCGTCGAGCGGCAGCACGCGTTGGAAGGCGGTGCCGGCGAGCAGGAAGAGCAGCAGCATCACCACCAGGGCGAGGAAGCCGCCCCGGGAGGCGTCGCGCGGTTCGCGCACCTCCTCGCCGACGCTGAACACCGACTCGAAGCCCCAGTAGCAGAACACCGCCAGCACCATGCCCTGCGCCACCGCGTCGAGGGAGGGCAGGTCGAAGGGGTTGTACCACTGGAGCGAGAACGGCTGGTCGCCGGCGAACAGGCCGTAGCCGCAGAAGCCGAGCAGCACCAGGTACTCGAAGACCAGCAGCGCCTTCTGCAGCCGGGCGGCGAGGTCGAGCCCGCGCACCGCGACGAGTGCGGCGCCGATCAGGACGGCGAGGCCGAGCACCGTGCACTGGACGGTGGAGTCGGCGTCCAGTCGCAGTCCGGCGACGCTGTGCAGGTGCGCCTCGTCGAGCAGTTGGATGACCGCCGAACCGGTGACGGTGGTGGTGTACGCCATGAAGACCACCGTGCCGACGGTGTTCACCCAGCCGGTGAGGAAGCCCAACCAGGGGTTGAGGATCCGGCCGACCCAGCGGTAGCTGCTGCCGGCGTCCGGTTCGACGGCGTTCAGCCGCCCGTAGCCGCCGGCGATGGCGAGCACGGGCAGGAAGGCCAGCAGCATGATCGCGGGGAGGTGCAGGCCGACGACTCCGGCCATCAGGCCCAGGCCGATGCCGATGCTGCTGGTGGCGGCCGTGCTGGAGGCGGCGATCACCGCGCCGTCCAGCAGGCCGATGGACTTGTGCAGGGCGCCGTGGCCCGCGCCCGCTCTCGGACCGCTGCCCGTGTCCTTCACCGTGGATGCCAACGGATCACCGCCTTGCTCGTGGGGGGGGTGGGGGTGGGGCGGGGGAAGTGCGAGCCATGAAACCGGCGGCTCCGGTCACACGTCAATGCTGTTGTCATAAGGATTTCCTCCACTCCACGGCCTCGTGTCGGCGACCTTTCTTGACGTACCGTCAACAAGCTCTCCCCCCGGCCGCCCTCGCCCTGGAGGATCCGTGAAACCCGTCCGCTCGGCCCGTACGGCCGCCCTCACGACTGCGGCCCTGCTGGCCGCCCTGGTGAGCGCCGCCCCACCGGCACCAGCCGCCGCAGCCCCGCCCTCACCGTCCACCCCGCCCGCGCGGACCGCGCCCTCCCCCTCACCCGTGCAGGCCGCACCGCCCGCCGGCTCCTCACCGGTGCTGACCGGTGCTCAGCTCGCGGCCTCCTGGACCGGCCCGCTGAGCACCCGCGGGCGGTACGTCGTCGACGCCGACGGCAACCGGTTCAAACTGAAGGGCGGCAACTGGGACGGCGCCCAGGGCCACTACCTGGGCAGCGGCGACCCGGCCGACCCGGCGAACAACGAGCACGGCGAGGTCTCGTACAACACCCCGCTCGGGCTGGACCGCGCGCCGATCGGTGCGATCCTGGACGGCTTCCACCGACTGGGGATCAACAGCATCCGGCTGCCCTTCGCCGACGCGATGATCCACGACAGCACGCCGGTGCCGGACGCGGCGGTGGCGGCCAACCCCCGGCTCAGGGGCAGCACCCCGCTGGAGGTGTACGACGCGGTGGTGGCCGCGCTGACCGCCGACGGCTTCGCGGTGGTGCTCAACAACCACACCACCACCTACCGCTGGTGCTGCGGCCTGGACGGCAACGAGCGCTGGAACAGCGGCCAGAGCACCGCCCAGTGGGAGGACGACTGGCTGTTCATGGCCCGGCGCTACGCCGGCAACAAGCGGGTGGTCGGCGCCGACCTGCGCAACGAGGTCCGCCGGGACACCTGGGACGACCCCAACTGGGGCCTGGGTGACGCCCACGACGAGTACGCCGCCTTCGAGGAGGCCGGCAACCGGATCCTCCAGGCCGACCCGGACCTGCTGATCATCATGGAGGGCATCAACTGGCAGGGCATCCCCGCCGCGCTCTTCCCGCACGGCCGCCCGATGCTCACGCCGGTGGCGACGCTCTCCAACACCCTCGTCCGCTCCGGGAAGCTGGTCTACTCGGCCCACTTCTACGGGTTCACCGGCCCCGCCAACTCCGGCGCCGGCAGCGGCCCGGGCGCCACCGACGACCCCCGCTACCAGGACTTCAGCCCGGACCAGCTCGCCCAGGTGGTCGACCAGGAAGCCCTGTTCGTCACCCGGACCGGGCAGCACTTCACCGCACCGGTGTGGATCAGCGAGTTCGGCGCGGCCGGCCGCGGCTCGACGGACGCCAAGGAGCAGGCCTGGTTCCACACCTTCACGGACATCCTGGCCAGGAACGACACCGACTTCGCCGTCTGGCCCCTCACCGGCTGGTTGGATGCGGGCGGTCGAACGATGGACAACTGGGCCCTGCTCCACTTCGACGCAGCGGGCCGCCCGCTCGGCCTGGACGACCCCGGCGACTGGCGCGCGGCCGACTGGCACAAGCTGGTCGACGCCCCCTCGCTCACCGGCCCCGTCCCGGCCGTCCCGCACTGGAACCTGCTCGACCTCGACCACGCCGACCAGAACGTCTCCGCCGTCATGCTCGCCCAGCCGGACTGGTCCACCGGCAACCGCAAGGGCGACTGCCCCGACAGCCAGCGCCTGACCGGACTCGGCCGTGGCAGCAGCCGGGGCCTGTGCACCGATGCCGGCCAGCCGGCCCGGGCCGACGGGCCCTGGACCACCGTGACCGACGAACGGTACGTGACCGAGGGCGACTGGGCTCCGGGCTACAGCAAACTCCAGTGCCCCGACCGCACCTTCGCCGTCGGCTACAGCGTCCGCTCCAACGCCATGGCGGCCCTGCTCTGCGCCCCGGCCGCCGCCGCGCTCCCGCTCACCGGTCGCAACGTCTGGTTCGACCGAGGCGACAACCGCCCCGCCACCGGGGGCGCCACCCCGGGCGACTGGGCACCGGGCTCCTACAAGGGCCAGTGCGCCGACGGCGAGTACCTGGCCGGCGTCGCCTACACGTGGCGCTGGAACCACGGCGGCGTCCCGGACGCCCTGCTCTGCCGACCGCTGGCCTGATCCCCGGCGCACTCCGAGGAGCGCCCACGTGCCCGGCGGATGCGGCATCCGCCGGGCACGTGCAGGGTGGAGGGGTACGAACCGCCCGACCGGCGAGCGAACCGCCCGACCGGCGACCGTCCGTAGCGATACGGACACCGCCCGCCGGGCGAGCCGCCTCCGGCCGCCGCCCTCGACCGAAGGAGGGGCCCATGCGCACCCGGACGATCCCCCGCCGGGCACTGGCGCTGACCGCCGTCGCCCTCGCCGCCCTGCCGGCTGCCGCGCTCGCTTCCCCCGCCGAGGCCGCCGTCTCCGCGCCTCCGGCCGCCACCGCTGCCGCCGCCCCGGTCGACTTCGTCGACCTGCCGAGCAGCCCGCTGCCGCGCGACCACGCAGCACACCGGATCACCGTCACCTACCGCAACCCCTCGGCGACCGACCGGACGGTGGCCCCGCAGATCCTGATCGAGTCCCCCGACCGGGGCCCGGCCCTCAGCCCGGCGCAGATCAGGCTGGAACTGCTGGGGACGGACGGCCGCTGGCACGCCGTGCCGCTCGCCAGCCAGACCGGCACGCTGTTCAGCTCCCTCCTCCCGGCGAAGATCGTCCTGCACGGCCACCACACGCTCACCGAGCACTACCGGCTCACCGTCCTCGACGGCCCGGCCCGGGGCACGATCGCTCCCCGGATCGCCCTCTACGCCTGAGGCCGGCCCCTCCGGCGCCCGAGGCCGGTCCCATTCGGCGCCCGAGGCCGGTCCCATTCGGCGCCCGAGGCCGGTCCCTTTCGGCGCGGGTACGGCACCGACCCCGTGTGCCGTACCCGGCGCCGATCCGTCGGCGTGCGGCCGTGGGCACCCGCACGCCCTCAAGGCATGCCATGACACCCGGGAGATGTCCCCATCGCCGGACAATCGGGGGACATCAGCGGTATTGTACCCCAGGCACGAA
>NZ_JBEPAK010000150.1:0-17384 GCF_040298565.1 Kitasatospora sp. NPDC001539
GCGCCGCCCCCCCCCCGGGGGGGGCCCCGCGCTGTCGCGGTCCGCGGTCGTTTCCGGGGGCGCTTCCAGGGACGCCTCGGGGAACGTTTCGGGAGACGGTCCCGCACCGACGGCTGGTGCTGGTGCTGGTGCTGGTGCTGGTGCCGGTGCGGGACCGGACGCGGGCGTCGGTGCCGGCGCGGGCGCCGGAGCGCTCCTTGCTGCGGACGAGGGCGCGCGGGAGACCGGCGAGGCCGAGGGGGCCGACGCGGGCGAGGAACCGGAGGAGGAATCCGGTCGCTCGCGGTCGCGGGACCTGCTGCTGCTGGTCGGCATCTGCCTGGGTGCGCTGCTCCTGGTGAACGCCTTCGTCGCCCGTCCGTTCACGGTGCCCTCCGGTTCGATGGAGGACACCCTGCGGCCCGGTGACCGGCTGATCGCCAACCAACTGGCCTACGCCTTCGGCGGCCACCCCCGACGGGGCGACGTCGTGGTCTTCGACGGGACGGGCTCCTTCCTCCCGGAACCGGCCGAGCCGCCGGGCTTCTGGGACGACCTGCGTTCGCTCGGCCGGGACCTCGGCCTGGCCCCCGCCGGGAACACCGTCTACGTCAAGCGCGTGATCGGCATCGGCGGGGACCGGGTGACCAGCACCGGCCCCGGCAAGCCGATCACGGTCAACGGCGTGCCGCTGGACGAGACCTCCTACCTGGCACCCGGAGACGAGCCCTCCCAGGTGGCCTTCGACATCGTGGTGCCGACCGGCAAGCTGTTCGTGCTGGGGGACCACCGGAGCGCCTCCCGGGACTCGCGCGACCACCTCGGCGAGCCCGGCGGCGGCTTCGTGCCCGAGGACGAGGTGATCGGACGGGCGGACTGGGTGGTCTACCCGTTCTCCCGCTGGACCGGCCTCGACCGGCCCGCGGCCTTCGCCGCGATTGCGGGGACGGGTGGTCATGGGGACCAGGGGTAGGGGGCGGGTCGCCGCCCGGTCGGCCCCGGAGCCGGGTGACGGCGGACCGGACGGAGCCGGGCCCGGTCCGGTGGCGCCGGTCCGCGGCCGCGCCGAGCGCCGCCGCAGCGCCCGCCGGGCGGCCCGGCGGCGCAAGCGCTCGCTGCTGCGCGAGTTCCCGATGATCATTCTGGTGGCCCTGCTGGTGGCGCTGCTGATGAAGACCTTCCTGATCCAGGTGTTCGTGATCCCGTCGGGCTCGATGGAGCAGACCATCCGGGTCGGCGACCGGGTGCTGGTGGACAAGTTGACCCCCTGGTTCGGCAGCGAGCCGCAGCGCGGCGACGTCGTGGTGTTCAAGGACCCGGGCGGCTGGCTCGAGGACGATCGCAAGCCGTCCACCGACGGTCCGGTCCTGGGTGCGGCCAAGCAGGTGCTCACCTTCGTCGGACTGCTGCCGTCCGAGAACGAGCAGGACCTGATCAAGCGCGTCATCGGCGTCGGCGGGGACACCGTCGAGTGCTGTGACCCGCAGGGACGGCTCAGTGTCAACGGCCGCGCGGTGGAGGAGCCGTACCTGGCACCGGGCAACCCGCCGTCCCGGCAGCCCTTCAAGGTGACGGTGCCGAAGGGGCGTCTGTGGGTCATGGGCGACCACCGGGACGTCTCCGCCGACTCCCGGTTCCACATGGGCAATCCGGGCCAGGGCACCATCCCGCTGAGCGGGGTGGTCGGCCGTGCGTTCGTGATCGCCTGGCCGCTGGACCGCTTCCATCAACTCGATGAGCCGAGTTCACTCTCCTCCCTCGCCGGGGCTCCGCAGCCCGGCGGAACTGCGGCGAAATCGATGGGCGTTGGGCCGGTTCCTCTGGAACCTCCGCTCGTTATGGGTGTGTTGGGCATCCTTCCGTTCGTCGTTCGCCGGCCGAGGCGGCCTCCCGAGTGAGTCGCTTCCGCTGGTGAAGGGCCGGACCACGCGTGTGGAACCGCGAGCCGGATGCCCGGGAGTGATAGAGAAGTGCAGGTGCGGCCGGGATCCCCGGCTGTGCGCCGCAGCCGCGTCGGTGTCAGGGGAGCCCCTTGTGGGCAGCCCTGATGCGTTCACGGTCGTGGCGAGCGTGGTGCCCGCTGTGCGGCACTCTGAACGCGGGCGCGCGGGCGTCCGCACAGCAGGGAGGAGACGTTGTGGGGGATTTGGTGATCGGCGCCCGCGCGGGCGCCGGGGAACCCGAGGGCTCGGGCGGTGGCCGGGTGACCCGGTCCGCCGACTCCTCGGCGCCTTCGCCCGCGGTCGACGACTCGACCGCCAAGACCGCGGACGGGCACGGCACCGGAGCGGAGGACTCCTCGGAGCCCCAGCGGCCGGGGACCGAGCCGGCGGACGAGTCGGAGTCGGAGGCTCCGGCCAAGCCTCGCAAGCAGCGCTCCTTCCTGAAGGAGCTGCCGATCCTGGTCGGCATCGCGCTGATCCTCGCGCTGGTGATCAAGACCTTCTTCGTCCAGGCGTTCTCCATTCCGTCGGAGTCGATGCAGAACACTCTGCAGGTCGGCGACCGCGTCCTGGTGGACAAGCTGACGCCCTGGTTCGGGGCCGAGCCCGAGCGCGGTGAGGTCGTGGTGTTCCACGACCCGGGCGGCTGGCTGAACGACGAGCCGACCCAGCAGAGCGGCAACTCCTTCGTCCGCGGTGTCCAGGACGTGCTCAGCTTCGTCGGCCTGATGCCCTCCGCCAACGAGAAGGACCTGATCAAGCGGGTCATCGCGGTCGGCGGGGACACCGTCGAGTGCAAGGGCGACGGGCCGGTCAAGGTCAACGGTGTCGCGCTCAACGAGCCGTACGTCTACCAGGGCAACACCCCCTGCGGGACGCAGCCCTTCGGCCCCGTGAAGGTGCCCAAGGGCCGGATCTGGGTGATGGGCGACCACCGCGCCGACTCGCTGGACTCGCGCTTCCACATGGACCAGCCCGGTGGCGGGACGGTGCCGGTGGACAACGTCATCGGGCGCGCCTTCGTGGTGGCCTGGCCGATCGACCACTGGTCGACGCTTCCGGTGCCCGACACCTACGACCAGAAGGGGCTGGCGGCGGCCTTGCCGGTGGCGCCTCCCGTGGCCGGTGCGGTGGGTGCCGTCGCGCTGCTTCCGCTGGTGCGTCGGGTTCGGACCCGGGCCGACCGCCGGAAGGAGTCCTGAGCTCCACCGGGTCGCCGCAAGCTCTTGCGCGGGCCGTGGTACCGACGAGTAATCTGCTCGGACGTGCCACGGCCCGTCGGCGTTCCCGCCCGAGCCACCGGCGTGCCAGTGGTCTTGTCCGGTCGGTCAGAGGTGGACGGTGTCGATGAGCAGTGTCGTGGAACAGCCGGCCGACAGACCGGCCGCGCCCGTGCGGCTCCGCCGGGGGCCCGCCGCGGTGCTGCAGGGCGTGGCGCTCGCGCTCGGGCTGGTGCTGATGATCGGCGGCTTCGCCCTGATCGCGGTCGACTACCGGCCGTACAAGATCCCCACGGCCTCCATGCACCCGACCCTCCAGGCAGGGGACACCGTGCTCGCCCGCAAGGTGGGCGGCGGCACCATCGGCCGGGGTGACGTGGTGGTCTTCCGTGACCAGGCCTGGGGCGGCGAGCTCATGGTCAAGCGGGTGGTTGCGGTCGGCGGGGACACCGTCGCCACCACCAGCGCCGGGAGCGACCAGCGGCTGACGGTCAACGGACAGCCGGTGGACGAGCCGTACCTCGCGGCCCAAGGCCGCCAGGGCGAGTCGTTCAGCGTGACGGTGCCGCAGGGCCGGCTGTTCCTGCTCGGCGACAACCGGGTCGGCTCGCTCGACTCCCGCACCCACCTGGAGGTCGACGGCGGGACCGTCCCGGCCGCCGAGGTCGAGGCCAGGGTCGAGGCCACCCTGCAGCCCTTCGGCCGGATGGGCCTGCTCGAGCGCACCACGGCCTTCGATTCCTTCCCGGGCCCGAAGGCCGGCTCGCCCGGGCCGCTGGAGCCGGCGGCCTACGCCAGCGTTGCGGGCGCGGCGCTGATCGTCGTGACCTCCGTGGTGGGCGGGGTGGCGGGCCTGGCCCGCCGGTTCCGCCGGGGGCGCAGCACCTGAGCGGGGCCGTCGCCGGCCGGGCCGCTCTGGCGAACATCGCCCCGGACGGCCGCGCCGGGTGGCAGGATCGTTAGCGCCACCGATGCGTACGGAAGGAGCGTGGAGCGCTGCCATGACAGCACAGCGTCGCAGGGCGGCGCGGATCCTCCTGCTGGACGGGCTGGACCGCATCCTCCTCTTCCTGGGGACCGATCCGGCCGTGCCCGGAGAGGCGTGGTGGTTCACGCCCGGAGGCGGCTTGGAGCCGGGGGAGGACGTGCGCGAGGCAGCCGAGCGGGAACTCGCGGAGGAGACCGGTCTGCGGGGAGTGGACCTGGGGCCCTTGGTGGCGTACGGCACGGTGTCGTTCTCCTTTCAGGGGCAGCGCTACGAGCAGGAGCAGTGGTTCCACCTGGCCCGGACCACGGAGACGGATCTGGATCACTCGGGAATGGGCGAGGACGAACACGCCCAGCTGCTCGCGGCGCGCTGGTGGACGGTCGAGGAACTGAGAGGGACCACCGAGACGGTCTATCCGGCCGGACTGGCGGACTTCCTCGGGCGACTGCTGGCGCAGGGCCCGCCGGTCGAACCGGTACGGCTCTGAGCGGGGGTGCGGTGGTCCACAATGGGTGGACGTGACAAGTTGAGGGGACGCCTGGATGAGTGCCGAAGATCTCGAGAAGTACGAGACCGAGATGGAGCTCAAGCTCTACCGGGAGTACCGGGACGTCGTCGGCCTGTTCAAGTACGTGATCGAGACCGAGCGACGGTTCTACCTCACCAACGACTACGAGCTGCAGGTGCACTCGGTCCAGGGCGAGGTGTTCTTCGAGGTGTCGATGGCGGATGCGTGGGTCTGGGACATGTACCGGCCGGCCCGGTTCGTCCGCAAGGTCCGGGTGCTGACCTTCAAGGACGTGAACATCGAGGAACTCGCGAAGAGCGATCTGGAGCTGCCCTCGGACGAGTCCGGCTTCGGGAACTGACGTTGGACGACTCCGTCCCGCGTTGTCCAGCCGAATTTCGGGCGAAGGGGGCTTCTCACCCCTGCGGGTGACAAAAGTTATCCACAGGCCCGAGTTATCCACAGGGAACCGGAATTCTCCGGCTCCGTCGCGCACGGTGGTGCAGCCTCCTCGGCGGAGGTGGTCACCGTGCAGAACACCATCGTGCAGGACCAGGCCGTGCCGAACACGGCCGCAGTCGGGCCGGACACCGGGAAGAGCCCGGAGCGCAGCACCAACAACGGGCTCGGCCGCTACGGGGAGCGGGTCGCCGCCCGCTGGCTCGCGGAGGCCGGGCTCCGCATCCTGGACCGCAACTGGCGCTGCGCCGAGGGCGAGCTGGACATCGTCGCCCTCGACGGCGACACGGTGGCGGTCTGCGAGGTGAAGACCCGCTCCGAGCGGGGTTTCCAGCAACCCAGCGAGGCCATCGACCGGGTCAAGGCCGCCCGGCTCCAGCGCCTCGCCGAGCGCTGGATGGCCGAACGGTGGCCCGGTCACTTCGCCCGGCTCGCCGGGCCCGGGTACGACCCCGGGCCCGCGGATCCGCAATGGCCTCCCGCCCCACCGGGCGGAGTGCGGATCGATCTGGTGGCCGTGGTCAACCGGGCGCGGGGTGCGGCCCTGGTCGACCACCTGCGGGGGGTGGTCTGAGATGGCCTTCGCCCGAACCTGTTCCGTCGCCCTCGTCGGGGTCGACGGGGTGATCGTCGAGGTGCAGGCCGATCTGGAGCCCGGGGTGGCCGCGTTCACCCTGGTCGGCCTGCCCGACAAGGCGCTCACCGAGGCCCGCGACAGGGTCCGCGCCGCGGTCTGCAACAGCGGGGAGCCCTGGCCGCAGCGCAAGCTGACCGTCGGCCTCAGCCCCGCCTCGGTGCCCAAGAGCGGCAGCGGCTTCGACCTCGCGGTGGCCTGCGCGGTGCTGGCCGCCGCCGAGCGGCTCGACCCGTCGTCCATCGCGGACCTGCTGCTCATCGGCGAACTCGGGCTGGACGGCCGGGTGCGGCCGGTCCGCGGAGTGCTGCCGTCGGTGCTGGCCGCCGCCGACGCCGGGTACGAACGGGTCGTGGTCGCCGAACAGACCGCACCCGAGGCCTCGCTCGTCCCCGGGGTGACGGTGATCGGCGTCCGGAGCCTGCGCCAGCTGGTCGCCATCCTGACCGGGGCGACGGAGCCGGAGGAGCCGCCCGACCCGATCGGCGGCCGGCCGGATCCGCTGATGGCCGGCCTGATGCTGCCCACTGCCGGCGTCCGGGGCCTGCCGGACGACCGGGCGCTCCGCCTCGACATGGCCGACGTGGCCGGCCAGTACGAGGCGCGGCGGGCGCTGGAGATCGCCGCCGCCGGAGGACACCACCTCTACCTGAAGGGCCCTCCCGGTGCCGGAAAGACGATGCTGGCGGAGCGGCTGCCCTCGTTGCTCCCGCCACTGACCCAGAAGGAGGCGCTGGAGGTCACCGCCGTCCACTCCGTGGCGGGCCTGCTCCCCGCCGGGCGCCCTCTGATCGACACCGCGCCCTACTGCGCCCCGCACCACTCCACCACCATGCCGGCGATCGTCGGCGGCGGCAGCGGCCTGCCGAGACCGGGTGCGGTCTCGCTGGCCCATCGGGGCGTGCTCTTCCTGGACGAGGCGCCGGAATTCCCGGTGCGGGTGCTCGACGCGCTGCGCCAGCCGCTGGAATCGGGCGAAGTGGTGATCGCCCGATCGGCCGGCTCGCTCCGCCTCCCGGCCCGCTTCCTCCTCTGTCTGGCCGCCAACCCCTGCCCGTGCGGCCGGTACTCACGGCGGGGCGAGGGCTGCGAGTGCACGCCCGCGATGGTCAGCCGCTACCAGGGGCGGCTCTCCGGCCCCTTGCTGGACCGGGTCGACCTCCAGGTCCAGGTCGCCCCGGTGACCAGGGCCGAACTGATGGAACGGGACGTCACGGCGGAGAGCACCGAGACCGTCGCGGCCCGGGTGCTGGCCGCGCGGGAGCGGGCGGCCGCCCGGCTGGAGCACACCCCGTGGCGGACCAACGCGGAGGTGCCGGGCCACGAACTGCGCACCCGGTGGCAGCTCGGTCCGGGCGCGCTCAACGACGTCGCGCGCCAGCTGGAACGCGGACTGCTGACCGCCCGAGGCCTGGACCGGGTGCTCCGGGTCGCCTGGACGGTCGCCGATCTGGCCGGCCGGGACCGGCCGGACCGGCGGGACGTGCGCACCGCCCTGGTGATGCGCACCGGGGTCGAGCAGGGGTTGCCGCTGACCGAACGCCCCTTCGGCCGGCTCGGGTCCGTACCGGCCCAGCGCCGGAGCGGCCCTGACGACTGGCCACCCGAGCCCGGACAGCCACCGGCCGACGAGGAGGAGGCGGCGTGAACCAGCTGTTGAGGAACCCTCAAGCACCCCGTGCGGGTGAGCCCGGCACCGGCGTGCCGCCGGGCACGGCAACGGCTTCCGGCGGCACGCCCGCAGCCGACTCCGAGCGCCTCGCCCGGGTACTTCTCACCCGGCTCACCGAACCGGGGGACGCCGTGGTCGGGCGCTGGCTCGGGCAGCTGCCCGCTGCCGACGTGGTCCGGGCGATCCGGGCGGGTACCGTCCCCGAGCACCCCGGGCTGGACGCCGCTCGGCTGGCCGCCTACCAGGCGCGGCTCCCGGGCCTCGATCCGTTGGACGACCTGAACCGGGTACGAGCCGTCGGCGGACGCTTCATCATTCCGGGGGACACGGAATGGCCGAGTCAACTGGACGACCTGGGCGACGGACGCCCGATCGGGCTGTGGACCGCCGGCACCGGTTCGCTCCGGCTGCTCGCCCTGCGCTCGGTCGCGGTGGTGGGCTCCCGGGCGTGCACCGCCTACGGCGCCCACGTCGCGGGGGAGCTGTCGGCCCAACTGGCCGAGCGCGGCTGGGTGGTGGTCTCCGGAGCGGCTTACGGGATCGACGCAGCCGCCCACCGCGGGGCGCTCGCCGTCGGCGGGATGACCATCGGCGTCCTCGCCTGCGGGGTCGACGTGGCGTACCCGAAGGGCAACACCGAACTGATCCGACGGATCGGTGCCCAGGGACTCCTGGTCAGCGAACTCCCGCCGGGGGAGCACCCGAACCGCTTCCGCTTCGTGCTCCGCAACCGCGTCATCGCGGCGCTCACCCGGGGCACGGTGGTGGTCGAGGCGGCCGTGCGCAGCGGCGCGCTGAGCACCGCGAGACGGGCGCGGGACCTCAACCGCCACACCATGGGCGTCGCCGGCCCGGTCACCTCGGAGCTCTCCGCCGGGGTGCACGCCCTGATCCGCAGCGGCAGCGCCACGCTCGTCACCGACGCGGCCGAGATCACCGAGCTGATCGGTGCGATCGGCGATGACCTGGCGCCGGAGCGCAGTGGGCCGGTGCTCCCGCGGGACCTGCTGGAGCCCGGGGTGGCCCGGGTGCTGGAGGCCGTCCCCGCCACGGCGGACGGAGCCCCGGTCGAACGGCTGGCCCGCCTGTCGGGGCTCCCGCCGGACGAAGCCCTCCAACGCCTCTACGAGTTGAGCGCCCTCGGTTACGTGGAGCGGCACGGAGCGCACTGGCGCGCGGTACGGAGGAGGAACTGACCGTCGGAGAGGGGAACGCGCGTGCGCCGGGCGCCGGTACGGGACGGCCCCGCTGACCTGCTGATCCGGTTCTTCCGTTCGTGTGGCCGGATCCGGTGGGCGAACGCCACCGGATCGAGGGACGACCGGGTGGCGGTAGCGCTTTGCAGCGAGTCGGTCACGCTACGCTCCACATGCCTTCCCTATCAGCACATGACTCGGCAGAACGGCGCAGACCAACGTATGCCCACACACATTCCCGGACACAGAGTGACCGGTGGCGCCCGGTCCTCGGGAGGGCCGCGGACCGAGCGGCGACCCGCGACCGAGTTCCCGTCCAAGCCGGCGGGAACCATGGGAGGCCTGTCGCGCCAGGGCGGCCGGCCGGCGGTGGTGCCGGGCCAGCCCGCGGACGCGGCCCGCGGAACCGAGCCGCCCCCCGGCAACGGGACGGCCGGTGAGGCGGGCGCGCGCCCCGGCGTGCCCGCCGACCGCGCGCCCCGGCCGCCCGGCGGCACTCCCTCCCCGGACGCCACGCCCCCACCCGAGGAGGCCGCACCCCCGCCCGAGGACGCAGCGCTCCCCGCAGACGCTGCGCCACCGCCGGGCGCCGCACCACCGCCCGGCCCTGTCCCCCCGCCCGCGACCGTCCCTCCGCCCGGCGCCGTCCCCCCGCCCGGGACCGTCCCTCCGTCCGGCGCCGTTCCCTCGCCCGGCACCGCGGGGCGCAGTGCGCTCCAAGAGCTCTGGCGCTCCTACAAGGAGACCGGCGATCAGCGGCTGCGCGAACAGCTGATCCTGCACTACTCACCACTCGTCAAGTACGTCGCGGGCCGGGTCGGGGTCGGTCTGCCCTCCAACGTCGAGCAGGCCGACTTCGTCTCCTCCGGGGTCTTCGGGCTGATCGACGCCATCGAGAAGTTCGACATCGACCGCGCGATCAAGTTCGAGACCTACGCGATCAGCCGGATCCGCGGCGCGATCATCGACGAACTGCGCGCCCTGGACTGGATCCCGCGATCGGTGCGGCAGAAGGCGAAGGCCGTCGAACGGACGTACGCGACGCTGGAGGCGCGGCTGCGCCGGACGCCGCACGATCCCGAGGTCGCGGCCGAGATGGGCATCGCGATCGAGGACCTGCACGCGATCTTCAGCCAACTGTCGCTCGCCAACGTCGTGGCCCTGGACGAGCTGCTGCACCCGGTGGGCGAGGGCGGCGACCGGCTGAGCCTGATGGACACCCTGGAGGACCACGGCGCGGACGACCCGGTCGAGGTGGCCGAGGACCGCGAGCTGCGCAGACTGCTGGCCCAGGCGATCAACACCCTCCCCGAGCGGGAGAAGACCGTGGTGACGCTCTACTACTACGAAGGCCTCACCCTCGCCGAGATCGGACAGGTGCTCGGGGTGACGGAGAGCCGGGTGAGCCAGATCCACACCAAGTCCGTGCTGCAACTGCGCGCCAAGCTCTCGGACGTCCGGTAGCGCGCGCCGGAACCGCCGGACGGCCCCGCACTCCGTTCGAAAGCGCGGCACCGTACCGGCCATGGACACCGCTCCGTACAGTTGGTGCGTGCCGAAGATCCGAGCTGCCACCGTGGCCGAGCATCGTCAGCTGCAGCGGGCAGCCCTCCTGGACGCTGCCCGCGCCCTTCTCACCGAGGGTGGCATGGAGGCCCTGACCTTCCCCGCGCTCGCGTCACGCACCGGGCTGGCGCGCTCCTCGGTCTACGAGTACTTCCGCTCCCGCGCCGCCGTGGTCGAGGCGCTCTGCGAGGTGGACTTCCCGCTCTGGGCGGCCGAGATCGAGGCCGGGATGGCGAGCTGCGACACCGCCGCCGAGCGGATCGAGGCGTATGTCCGGGGCCAGCTGGCGTTGGCCGCCGACCCGAGGCACCGCGCGGTCGTGGCCATCTCGGCCCTGGAGCTGGACGAGGCCGCGCGCGAGCGCATCCGAGCGGCACACGGCCGACTCGTCGGTCCGGTCGTCCAGGCGCTGGAGGAACTCGGTCACGAGCAGCCCCGGCTGGCCGCGGCGCTGTTGCAGGGGATCGTGGAGGCGGCCGTCCGCCGGTCCGAGCAGCCGGCCGGGGGAGACCGCCCGGGGTGCCCGACTGAGGCCACCGCCACCGAGACCTCCCGGGCCATCGCCGACGCCGCCGTCGCCCTGGCGCTGCACGGCCTCTCCCGGACCTGAGCCGTCGGCCGAGCCTGAGCCGCCGACCGGGTCTGGGCTCGCCCGCCCCGGCTGGCCGCCGTCCACGCCGCCCAGCGGCAGCAGCCGCGCCGCGCCGACGCCGAGCAGGGCCAGTGGGTCGAGGTACCGGTGCCCGCGCAGCAGCCCCCAGTGCAGGCAGTCCCTGGTGCCGCAGTGCCGTCCGTCGGAGCTGAGCCGCCCGATCACCTGGCCGGCGGATACGGCGGTACCGGGCGGGAGGGTGCCGATGACCGGCAGATAGGTGGTGCGGAGCGCGGGCTCCCCGGATCCGGGGTGGGAGACGGTCACGACCGGCCGCCCCGCCACCAGCCCGGAGAACAGGACCACCCCGGCAGCGGCCGCCCGTACCTCGGCCCCGGGCTCGGCGGTAAGGTCCACTCCCCGGTGCCCGGCTGCCCAGGGCTTCGCCGGCGGCTCGAACCGTGCCAGCACGCCACCCGGCCCACCCACCGGCCAGGCCCGCGCCGCCGCGAGGCCCCCGGAACCCACGAGGCCCCCGCCACCCGCGCCGGCCCCGCCACTCGGACCGACCCCAAAGCCTCCAGCGCCCCGAGGGCCCCGAGCGGCAAGGCCGACCGCGTCCGCGCTCCCCGGACACCCGAGCACCGCTGTCAGCACCACCGCCAGCGCCAGCGCCAGCACCCGCGCCGCCCCGGCGAGCGCGGCGACCACCCCCGGCGACCCCCGCGTTCCACCGCACACCCCAACGCGCGTCCCCGCGCACATGCCATCGCGCAGCTCCCCGCACACCTCACCGCACCCAGTCATGCGCCGAGGCTCTTGCCGGTGCCCGCCCCGCACCACCCCCGTTCGGAAATCTGTGGACAAACCCCCCACTCCCGGCCGCCATCACTCAGACGGGTGTACGGATCCCGCCATCCGGTGTACAACCGGCATACGGGCACCGATCCGCGGGCAGGCAGCCGACCAGTACCCACCCGGCGCACACTCCCCGTGCCGCCGCCCCGGACCAGAGGCCGTCCGCGAGTCCGGCCCCGGGCCATCCCCGACCATCCCCGGGCCGCCCCCAGGCCGCACACGGGCCGCCCGCAGGCCGTCCGCTGCCCTGCGACGCTCGTGAAGTCGCTCGCCGCTCGGCGCTTCCCGTACACTTCACACGCGACCCGGTCCACTGGGTCGACTTCGCACGCCCCGCCACCGGTGGTCGGACGCGGTTCTCCGCGGCCCCGCCAGGTGCGAGTGCCGCTCGGTCCGCCGAGCCCGACCGGTCCCCGGACCGAGCGGGTGGAAGCGGCTCGGCACGTTCGGGGCGTCAGGCGTGGCTGTCACCTGGCCGCCACGGACAAAACCGAGCCTGACCCGGCCGTGGGCGAACGCCCGAGGGGAACCCCCAAGGGAACGCCGCAGCCGGGCCGTAACACCTGAGGAGCACGGCAATGGCCGTCGTCACGATGCGGGAGCTGCTGGAGAGCGGCGTCCACTTCGGTCACCAGACCCGCCGCTGGAACCCGAAGATGAAGCGCTTCATCATCACCGAGCGCAACGGCATCTACATCATCGACCTGCTGCAGTCGCTGAACTACATCGACCGCGCCTTCGAGTTCATCAAGGAGACCGTTGCCCACGGCGGCAGCGTCCTCTTCGTCGGCACGAAGAAGCAGGCCCAGGAGGCCATCGCCGAGCAGGCCACCCGCGTGGGCATGCCCTACGTGAACCAGCGCTGGCTCGGCGGCATGCTGACCAACTTCTCGACCGTCTACAAGCGTCTGCAGCGCCTCAAGGAGCTCGGCGAGCTGGACTTCTCGGACGTGGCCGGCTCCGGCCTCACCAAGAAGGAGCTCCTGGTCCTCCAGCGCGAGCACGACAAGCTGGAGAAGACCCTCGGCGGTATCCGCGACATGCAGCGCGTTCCCAGCGCCGTCTGGATCGTGGACACCAAGAAGGAGCACATCGCGGTCGGCGAGGCCCGGAAGCTCAACATCCCGGTCGTCGCCATCCTCGACACCAACTGCGACCCGGACGAGGTCGACTACAAGATCCCGGGCAACGACGACGCGATCCGCTCCGTCACCCTGCTGACCCGCGTGATCGCCGACGCCGTGGCCGAGGGCCTGAAGGCCCGCGCCGGTGTCGCCAAGGGCGACGCCAAGGCCGAGCCGGGCGCCGACCAGCCGCTGGCCGACTGGGAGAAGGACCTCATCGAGGGCGAGAAGAAGGCCGACGAGGCCGCCCCCGCCGCCGAGGCCGAGGCCGCCCCCGCCGCCGAGGCGCCGGCCGAGCAGGCCTGACGTACCAAGGGTGAGGGGCACCGGCCGGTACCAAGCCGGCAGGTGCCCCTCTCTCCCGCGCCGGGACCGAACCACCGGTCCCGGCGCCACCCCACGCAGACACGCGAGACGCGAGAAGAGATTCACACCATGGCGAACTTCACCGCCGCGGACGTCAAGAAGCTCCGTGAGCTCACCGGCGCCGGCATGATGGACTGCAAGAAGGCCCTGGACGAGGCCGAGGGCAACGTCGAGAAGGCCGTCGAGCTCCTGCGCATCAAGGGCCAGAAGGGCGTTGCCAAGCGCGAGGGCCGTGACGCCTCCAACGGCGCCGTCGCCGCGCTGATCGCCGAGGACAAGAAGTCCGGCGTCCTGGTCGAGCTGAACTGCGAGACCGACTTCGTCGCCAAGGGTGACAACTTCGTCAAGGTCGCCGACGCGATCGCCGCCCACGTCGCCAAGTCCGCCCCGGCCGACCTGGACGCCGCCCTGGCCTCCGAGATCGAGCCCGGCAAGACCGTCCAGCAGTTCGTGGACGAGGCCAACGCGACCCTGGGCGAGAAGATCGTCTTCCGTCGCTTCGCCCAGTTCGACGGTGACGGCTTCGTCGCGGTCTACCTGCACAAGACCAGCCCCGACCTGCCGCCGGCCGTCGGCGTCCTGGTCGAGCTGGACAAGGAGAACGCCGAGGTCGCCAAGGACGTCGCGCAGCACATCGCCGCCTTCGCTCCGAAGTTCCTGTCCCGCGACGAGATCCCGGCCGAGGTCCTGGAGAGCGAGGCCCGCGTCGCCGAGGCCACCGCTCGCGAGGAGGGCAAGCCCGAGGCCGCTCTGGAGAAGATCGTCCAGGGCCGCGTCACCGGCTTCGTCAAGGAGAACGCCGCCCTGGAGCAGGCGTTCGCCAAGGACAACAAGAAGACCGTCGCCAAGGTCCTCGAGGAGAACGGCGTCACCCTCAAGCGCTTCGCCCGCTTCCGCGTCGGCGCCTGAGTCACGTTCCACCTGGTCCCCGGCCCCCTTAGGCTGGGAACCGCCCCCGCCCGCTGACCAGGGCGGGCGGAACGCCGAACGGGCTCACCCAGCGCCAACCGTCCATGGGCGGGCCGCTTCGGCACCATGAACGACGAGGAGGCCATTGCCGTGCAGGACACCGAACCGGTTCCCGCGGCAGTGGCCTCCTCGCGTGTACGCGCAGGCCGGGTACCCGCACACCCAGGCCTGTGAGCCAGCAGGTGCAAAAAGGAGAAGTCCATGCAGGAGACGCAGGAGACCGCGCAGGACCCCCAGGCGGGCTCGCGCCGCCGGGTGCTGCTCAAGCTGTCCGGTGAAGCCTTCGCCGGTGGCGGCGGGCTCGGCGTCGACCCGGACGTCGTGCACGCGATCGCCCGGGAGATCGCCACGGTCGTCCGCGCCGGCACCGAGGTCGCGGTGGTCATCGGCGGCGGCAACTTCTTCCGGGGCGCCGAGCTGCAGGTCCGCGGCATGGACCGGGCCCGCTCGGACTACATGGGCATGCTCGGCACCGTCATGAACTGCCTGGCGCTGCAGGACTTCCTGGTCAAGGAGGGCATCGAGACCCGGGTCCAGACCGCCATCACCATGGGTCAGGTGGCCGAGCCGTACCTGCCGCTGCGGGCCGTCCGGCACCTGGAGAAGGGCCGTGTGGTGATCTTCGGCGCCGGTATGGGCATGCCGTACTTCTCCACCGACACCACGGCCGTCCAGCGCGCCCTGGAGATCCACGCCGACGTCCTGCTGATGGGCAAGAACGGCGTGGACGGCGTCTACGACTCCGACCCGCGGACCAACCCCGACGCGGTCAAGTTCGACGCGCTGGAGTACTCCGAGGTCATCGCGCGCGACCTCAAGGTCGCCGACCTCACCGCGATCACGCTGTGCAAGGACAACAACCTCCCGATGCTGGTCTTCGAACTGCTGGCGGAGGGCAATATCGCGCGTGCGGTGAAGAGTGAGAAGATCGGCACACTCATCAGCCAGGATTCCGTCCGGGCCTGAGCAGCAACCAGCCGTACGGGACGGCGTCCGCCGCGACCGGCCCCGATGCCGACACCGGTCGGGACAACAGCAGATGAACCGGACAGGGAGACCACAGTGATCGAAGAGACCCTCCTCGAGGCCGAGGAGAAGATGGAGAAGGCCGTTTCCGTCGCCAAGGACGACCTTGCGGCCATCCGCACCGGCCGTGCGCACCCGGCGATGTTCGCCAAGATCGTCGCCGAGTACTACGGCGCCGTGACGCCGATCAACCAGCTGGCCTCGTTCTCGGTGCCGGAGCCCCGGATGGCGGTCGTCTCGCCGTTCGACAAGACCGCCCTGAAGGCGATCGAGCAGGCGATCCGCGACTCCGACCTGGGCGTCAACCCGTCGAACGACGGCTCCATCATCCGGGTGGTGCTGCCCGAGCTGACCGAGGAGCGCCGCCGGGAGTTCATCAAGATCGCCCGGACCAAGGGCGAGGACGCCAAGGTCTCGATCCGTTCGGTGCGCCGCAAGGCCAAGGACGCCATCGACAAGCTGGTGAAGGACGGCGAGGTCGGCGAGGACGACGGCCGTCGCGGTGAGAAGGAGCTCGACGACACCACGGCCAAGTACGTGGCCCTGGTCGACGAGCTGCTGAAGCACAAGGAAGCCGAGCTGCTCGAGGTCTGATGAACGACGCCCCTGACGCCCCTGGCTACTGGGGCCCGTCCGACCAGCAGTTCCAGCCCTACCGCCCGGCGCCGCAGCCGCAGGCACCCCGGCCGTCGGCCCAGCCGGCGCCGGGGTACGGCGAGCACCCGGCGCCGGTCCAGGGACGGCCCGTCCAGGGTCACCCCGTCCACGGACACGGTGCCCAGGGGCACCCCGACCAGGCCCCCCACCGGGGCGTGGCGGGCGCTGCCCCGGGCGGCCCCGACCTCCGTTCGGATCACTCGCAGCAGTCTCCGGTGTACTGGGGCGGCGACGCGGAGGAGACTCAGGTCATGCCTCCCGTCCCGGCCGACCCGGGCCCGCAGCCCGGTGCGCCCGACCGCAGCGGCGACTACGGCGCCCACGGCCCCGACCGCGGCGTCCACGGCCCCGGCCGCGGCGTCCACGGCTCCGACCGCGGCGCCGGCCCGGGCCCGTCGGCACCGCACGGGCCGGCCGCCCCCGGGCAGCCCGCGGCGCAGGGCCGGCCGGGCGGTGGCCCGCTGTTCCGGGACGAGCGGCCCGGAACGGCCCAGCCGGGCGTGACGGAGACGGTCGTGCTGCGCGCGATAGCCGACGACGCCGCCCCCGCCCCCGCCCCCGGCGCCCAGCCGCACCCGGGGGCTCCGGTGCATCCCGCGCCGCCGCAGAGTCACCGGCCGGCCGGGCAGCCCCACTTCGTGCCGTCGTCCCACCCAGGGCAGGAGACTTCCGTGGCCGCCCAGCCCGCCCCGCAGCCGGAGCCGCGCAAGCAGCGCGGCGGCCGTAACCTCCAGGCCGCCATAGGCGTGGGAGTCGGTCTCGGGGCGGTGATCGTCGCCTCGCTGTTCGTGGTGAAGGCGTTGTTCCTGGTCGTCGTGATGGCCGCGGTCGCGGTCGGCGTCTGGGAGCTGACCAGCCGGCTCTCCGAGCGCAAGGAGATCAACGCGCCGGTGGTCCCGCTGGTGGTGGGCGGCGTCGCCATGGTGGCCACCGGCTACTGGTCCGGGGTCCAGTGGGCCGCGGCCTCGCTCGCGCTGACCGGGCTCGCGGTGATGGTCTGGCGGATGGCCGGACCGCCCGAGAACTACCTGCGGGACATAACGGCCGGGGTGTTCACCGCCTTCTACGTGCCGTTCCTGGCCACCTTCGTGGCCATGATGCTGGCGGCCGACGACGGCCCCCAGCGGATCGTGCTCTTCCTGATCGTCACGATCTGCAGCGACACCGGCGCCTACGCCGTGGGCTACAAGTTCGGCCGGAACAAGCTGGCGCCGACGATCAGCCCCGGCAAGACCCGCGAGGGCCTGGCCGGCGGCATCGGCCTGTCGATGCTGGCGGGCGCCGTGCTGATGCAGCTGATCATCGACGGCGGCAGCTGGTGGCAGGGCCTGGTCCTGGGCGGCTGCGCAGCGGTCACCGCGACCCTGGGCGACCTGGGCGAGTCGATGATCAAGCGCGACCTCGGGATCAAGGACATGGGCACGCTGCTGCCCGGCCACGGCGGCATCATGGACCGGCTGGACTCGCTGCTGCCGACCGCCCCGGTGGTCTGGCTGCTGCTGGCCGCCTTCGTCGGCAGCTGACCGGGCCCGGTACGAGCGCTCACCGTGAGGGCCCCGGACGCTGTCCCGCAAGCAGTACACCGACCTCTTCGGCCCCACCGTCGGCGACCGCTTCCACCTCGCCG